>RGCF01000271.1 GCA_009919265.1 Bacteroidota bacterium
AATACCATTAGAATTAAATATATTAAATGCAATAAATAATCGAGAAAAGATATTTATAATTAGTGTATTGGCACAAAATGAATATAATCCAAGTCTTACTGAAGCATTACAAAATCTAAAAACATCAACTATAAATTCTTTCAAAGATATCAATACATTCTTTTCAAAAATGACTCTAACTAATATTAAAGAAAGTGCTAAAAAGAAATACAAAGTTATTGGTGATTATATTAAAGCTTACCCAGTAGATTATGAAAACTATAAAAAATGTATAACAAATACAGCAGATTGTGACAAAGATAAATTTAAATCACTATCGCCTCAAAAACTTAAAATGTTTGCTGCAGCATATGCATTATATAGAACAGGTGTATTTATTGAAAGTCAATATGAAAATGCATTTAATTATTTGATGATAGTAAATACATTATTATTCTTAGGATTTACGGTCTTATTAACCATAAAAGTTACAGATTTAATAAAAGCTTTACGTGTAGGTAAAATAAATAGTGCATTATGTGAAAAAAACATATTAGAACGTGAAACACCACGTTATAGATTCTTTAAAATAAAGGATAATAAAAAAGCAACTTTAACAGGTATATTTTTACCATATGTAATATCAACAATATTAGTAGCTTATCTTGCATATAAATTAAATAAAAAGGAGGGTATTGATAATAAAGATGATATAAAATTATTTGCAATACTCAGTGTCTTTTTAACATTAGCGGTTTTTACATGGATGTTTTATGTATTAATATATGTAAAGAAACAGTATAAAGAATATGAAGGTAATATGAAAACACTATTAGACTATGTATATAAACCAGAAAATCTAACAAATTTCACCATAAAATCTAAAACAAGAAGAGGACGTAAAAGTGTTACACTAGAACAAAGTAATGAGGGTATGAAGAGATTACATGACACAATTGTAAAACGAATATTAGCATTAGAAAATTTAACTACAATGGATGAGGCAGAAGGTAGATATAGTGATATGGTTAAACAACCTATTCAATTATTTGGTTATACACAATTTGATTTAGATTCTGATGATTATGAGAATATAAGAAGAGCTTTACAAACATGGCGAACATACAAACAAAGTGATATAGAAATGATAGATAATTGTAATGAATCATTACGATGGTTAAGTTCATCACAGAATTATCATTATGATGATATGAAAGAAGATTTTAAAAAACATCATTACATGTGTTTCTATATATTTATAGTATATTCAATAATAATATATTTTGGATATCATAAATACTATAGAGAATATCCTACGACAGGTATACTTGGTCTAGTAGCTTTCTTATTGGTTATAACAATAGTGATATATATATTTATTAATATAAAATATCCACCTGAAGAACAACCACTAAGATTACCTAATTTAATACCTCTACAAGGTGAATTAGATAATAGATTACGAGTAACAGTAGTATATAAATTAGAAGGATATAATAGAACAACTTTGACACCAGATTTACAAAACAAATTTAAAGCAGCTGTAGCTTCACAGAATAAACTATTAACACCGGCACTCACATTAGGTGAAATAAAAGATGATGGTTCAGTTTCAATAATGATACGTTATGGTGATAGAGATAGTGCAAATAATGCAATTAAAGGTTTAAGAAGAAGTGATAATTTAAATAAATTACAACAATTACTAAAAGATAGAGGATTTACAGAATTACAGAGTGTAAGTGTAGTAGGAATACCTGTAATTGGATAAACTATATAAACGTTATAATATATTATTTTTATAAAAATGTATCAGTCATTGATACAGACAGGTAAAAAAAGAACAAAACAAAAAGAACGTCATAGAGCTTTAATATTAGCAGATGATGAACAAGAATATGCTGTTGTGAGAGAACTGATGGGTAATGGACGTGTAAAAGTAACATGTCAAGATGGACAAGATAGACAAGGAAGAATACGTGGCGCAATGAGACATGCAAAATCAAAAGTATTAATTGATAAAGGTGATTTATTAATTGTATCAGGACGAGGTGATTATGATTTAGATAAGGTTGATATCATACATAAATATAATCATGAAGAGGCGAGACATATTGTATCATTGGGTGTAGTGACAGAATCATTATCAAAAATTTGGGGTCAATTAGATGGTGGTCATAATAATATTGTTACTGAAAATGATGAATATTTTGAATTTGCTGAAAAAGATATTAATATGTTATAATTGTTCAATAATGGAAGTAAGTTCTTCTAAAATTTGTTGTACAGTATGGTTTTGTTCAGAATTTATATTACTTTTTATACAAAGAAATACACCTGGTATTTCTGAACCACGTACTGGCATTATTTTCGTTACAATTTTATAATTTTTCCAAATATCTAGTTTACTTACACTAGATATGTAATCAACATTGAAGATACTAAGAGAGCTATCTCGAATATAGAATTCTTTATTCATTGTATTTTCTGATGTTGGTTTAATAGTAGATAGAACATTTAGAATAAGTTTTGCACCTTTAATAATATGGTCTTTATCAGTCTCAATTATGTTAGAAATATCTGTTAATGGCATTTTCATATAAACAATGAAAGATTATTTCAAATTTTTATATGGATTTTGTAATGGTAATTGTTCAGTAGAATCCTTTTTACAAATAGGACACGTTTTATGTTTATCGAGCCATGTAGTAATACATTCAGAACAGAATTTATGAGAACAAATGTTTAGAGAACGTATTAATTTATCATTCATTGATTCTAAACAAATTGTACAATTCTCATTCAAATCTGTAGAATCTATAAAAGTAGATACATCATCTGGGTCAGTAAATATTGTATGATTTCCTATAGATTCACATAAATTTGAATAATATTCGTATTCATCGAATTCATTTTCATTTTGGTTAAATTGAAACATATTTAATATACTATTATCATCTAATTGTGGTACATTTACAGCTGTCCATATAGCTAAAAATGCTGGATGATTACTATGCATATGTAAAAACAGGTCAAATACAAAATGTTCAGTATTACACATAGGACATCTAATTTTAGGTATTTCTTCTATATTGCTATTCATATATACTACATAATCAGTAATTTTTCTTTATATCAAAAACCATATAAACAATTAACTATTGTAAAGTAAAAATGGGTAATACTAATGAAAAAACATCAAAACAAATTACTGAAATGGAATCTGTTCCAATACAAGATACTAAAATGCTAATAGATATTGATAGTTTAGAATTTGGAGATGAATTACCTGAAAAAGAAGATTGTAATGAAGAAATTATGGCATTAATTAAAGAACGACTTGAAATTGGACGTCAAAACTATGGTCATGGTCTTATTCAAAATTCCAAAAATAAGGAAAAACAATATGATTGGCTAAAAGAATCGCTTGAAGAAGCGTTAGATATGTCTATATACTTATGTGCAAAAATAATAGAAATTCGTAATAAGAATGCATAAATTTATAAATGGATTATGTTCATGGCACGCTGAGACATTAAGTGCTTGGACAATGATATTATTATATTTAGTAGCAATATATAAAACTAAACAAATAAAAACACGAGCAGCTGAATTAATATTGTTAGCACATACAGTACATATTCCTTTTTCAGTGAAATATCATGCTGAATATCCACCTGTAATAGATAATCTTAAAAATGATGTCATTATGATATTTGTATCAAATATAATAATACATTATGCTTTAACCTATAAATTACCATGGTCTATAAAATCTATAACATTATTATGTTTTATGTTAATTACAGTTTTAGTATATGAAGAAGTTCAAAAAGAACAAGTTTATACAAATTTAAAGTTTATTGCAATAAGACATAGTTTTGTGTTTTTATTACATTATCTAACATTTATATGGAACAAAAAATATGCATTAATGTTTGTTCATGTAAT
>RGCF01000272.1 GCA_009919265.1 Bacteroidota bacterium
ATTTTTATTACATAAAAAACATAATCCGCCTTATATTTCTATGAAACCATTTAATGATAATTATAACGCAATAGATATATCTTTTTATACATTATTAAAAAATTCGAATCATGTCTATTTTAATAGAAAAAATTTAGAAAAAAAAGTAGCTACAAAATTATTTGCAGTAAAATACTTACCTTGTCCAATTAATACAATTATGAATCATTATTATGTAAATAATAGAAGTTCTTTAATATTGTGAAGCTTGAACACCGCCACATCCGCAGCCTCCACCACGCCATGCCTTTCCTGCTTTACCTAATTTGCAGTTTTTACGATGAACATGATGTTTAAGACATTTCTTTGCACCACCCATTACCTGTTGTTGTGGTTGTACTGGGGCTGCTGCTGGTTGTTGTGTATTTTTTGGAATTACTTTAAATACTACATAGAGTAATAATATAATAGCTAAAGCAAGTGCTACACCGGCTACGACTTTTTGCCACATTGGCATACCTTTAGGTTTTTCATCTTTAGGTTTTTCATCTTTAGGTTTTTCATCTTTAGGTTTTTCATCTTTAGGTTTTTCATCTTTAGGTTTTTCATCTTTAGGTTCTTTAGGTTTTTCATCTTTAGGTTTTTCATCTTTAGGTTTTTCATCTTTAGGTTTTTGAGCTGTTTGAGCTTCTACATAAAAAGATTCCTGTTCCATTTATCTATTCTTATTATAGATTTTAATACATGATTATTCATAAAATTTCAAAAAATGATAAAAAAACTTACTCATCTCAAGATTTTGATATTAAAATTTTTGACGATGATACAATTGAAAAAGCTCTTGTTAAAATAGCTTTTGCTATAGCACATATAGAAAATGACTCTGATTTAGCTCAATATATTCCTTATGCTTGGACTAAATCTGAATGTATTCGTTTTAATAATTTTCAACTTAGTATTAATCCATGGGAACAATCTATTAAACCACCTTCTAAAGTATTAATCAATTATAATAATAATAAATTAATTGGTCCTATACGTACTTTATATATTACATTTTGGAAAGACGCTGACTTCTCAAATAAAGAACATTATTTTCCAGATGTTCCTAATTATTCTTTAACATCTTATAACTATGATAATCTTGTAAAAGATTCAGGTAAATTGGCAAGAATTTTTGCTGATGATTTTGTTATTTCACCTACTTCTCTTATTCATAGTAAAATTAGATATGCTGCATCCGTTAATGTCGATAATATTGATGCTTTATTTAATTCTGTAACAAGTTCTCAATTAGTACCATTAATTCAATGTAGTTATGACAGTTATAATATTAAATATAAACTCTTTAAAAGACACAGAATACCAGTAAATGTTTTAACATATATGTTGACATATAGACAAAAACCTGAAAGTGTTTCATTTAGTTTTAGTTCATCTGAAAAAAATATTTTTGCTATTGCTATGGTTACTGCTAAAGCTATAACTTTAAATTATAACTTTGATACACGTGACAAAATACAAAGAAAATTTATTGATTCACATCTCAACTTAGTTACTCAATATTTTCAAAATGTTTTTAAAACAAAAATTGTATTCAAACCTATTTCTGTCTCTGCTAAAATTGATATCAAAAATATATCAAAAACTTTACCTGATATTGCAAGAATCATGCGAAATTTACCTGATGTTTTTTACATTAGTAAAATTCAAGATGATGTAATATACGCAATTTATAAACGGTCTGATAATTATACAACAAATGTTGATATAGATGATTATATATTATCTGGTGTTCAACTCGGTATGTCTATGGATGAAATCAGACGTGATTTAATTGAATTAGGTACTTCTAAAGTCGACGCTGATTTATGGATTGAACAATATCAAAATATGGTTGATAATCCTGATGGTATTATTACTAAAAAACCTATATCAATTAATAGTTGTCTAATTAAAATATCTAAAAGCTCTTTTGGCTTTAATATTAGTATTGAAAATGTAGCTACATTTTTAGAACTCGAAAAATCTATAAAATGGATAGCTGGTATTTTAAATACAGAGTTTAAAAAACCAGTTACACCACCTATTGCTAAACCAGTTAAAAAACCTATTGTTGTTGTACCACCTCCTGAAGCTAAAATTGAATCTGAAGAAGAACACAAATTTGATTATGGTAATATGGATGATTTAGACTTTGATGGTGGTGCAGGTGTAGATATATCTCGTTATTTCTTATCTTTATTACAACAAAATGACCCAAAGTTATTCTTAGATGTTAGAGAATATCCTCGTAAATGTGGTGCGAATAACTTCAGACAACCTCTTGTTCTTAATAAAGAAGAATTTGGAAACTTAGATAAAAATACTCTTGATAATTTTATTGTTTATGGCAGTGATACAAATAATATAAATTATTATACTTGTCCTCGTATATGGTGTCCAGTTTCACGTGTATCTTTAACAGAAGAACAAAAAAATAAATTTGGTTGTCCTATGAAAGAAGACCCGATTATTACATATAAAAATAATTATTGGGATAATGATCCAAATATTAAACATTATATGACTTTTCTTAAAAAACGAAATGATAGCGGATTATGTCTTCCATGTTGTGGTATTAAAGCACCTAATAAAGATTTTATAGCTTCTTGTAGTACTCATTTAACTACCAATGAACCCAAGAAACTTGAACAACAACCTGAAATGAAAGATGATAATTATATTATTAATACTTCTGCACCTATTAATCCTGGACGTTATGGTACAATTCCAGAAGATTTACATAATTTATTAATGCCAGATATTGCATATCAACTTTGTTCTAAAACTTTAAGTTCTCAACCGTGTTATGTTCGTAAAGGTATATTACATGGTTCAGATAGCATTATGAATGCTATAAGTTCTTTACTTGGTTTTTCTAATAAAATTGAATTTGTTAAAGATATTAAAAAACATCTAAATCCTTTATTATTTATATCTTTAGCAGATGGACATGTATTACAAGCTTTTTCTGCAAATGAATCTATTATACCAACAAAATCAAATGTAGATAAATGGAAAAAATGGAGTTCTAATTTTAGAAATTATACTAAATTAATTGATACTAAAACTGAATTACAATTATCACGTGAATTAGGTATATATAAAGCATATGAAAACTTTATAGAACATTTAGAATCACCAGATATAAAAAATCCTAGTCATATTTGTGCTTTAGTTGCTGCTATATATAATATATTACCACTTATATTTAAACGTAAAGAATCACAAATATCCTTAAAATGTCCTATGTTTGATGGTTTAACTGATTTAGCATATGTTAAAGAAAACAACTTTTTCATTATTATTGAAGAAGAAGGATATTATGAACCAGTTGAATTAAAAGCACGTAGTAAAAATGCTATAGAAACCATCAGTAATAATGTTCCTTTATCTAATTTAATACAACAATGTCCTATTAAAACTAATGATATTGTAGAACGTGTCAGAGGACTTGTATTATGGACTACACGTTATAGTTTAATTCAACCTAAACCATTTGTTATTACAACTGTCGTATTACGTCAAGATATGCGTATCTATGGTTTTATTACTTCAGGTAATATACTTATTTTAGCACCTGTTCGTGGTATTCATGTCAATTATTTAGCTGAATTTATTGTTACATTCGGTTTATCAAAAATTATTTATTTAGAAGATTTACAAGATACCGAATTTGTTATTAAAAATGTCTTTATACAAGATTATCAATTATTTGCTGGTAAATTAGAACGTCTTGGTTTCGAAATATTAAAAGTAGTTCCAGAATTTAATGGTTCATTCTTAAGTGCTAAATGGTCTTTTCCTTCTTTAGATAAAACAATTTTACCATTAATATTAACACAAGGTAGTGATTTCCATAATGAAATATCACATAT
>RGCF01000273.1 GCA_009919265.1 Bacteroidota bacterium
TTTATAAATCCAAGTTTGAATTCACCCAATTTCGTATATGACATTCCTCCAATACATGCCACAACAGGTGCGGGCGGTGGTGGGAGAGGTGGAGCAAATGCGACACTTTTATCACTTGTATACATAGAAGTATAAGATGGCCTATCACCAGGAATTACACCATAGCATTGTGTTATCTTCTGCGCCTTCACAGTCTCAGGTATAACCGAACTATTCGCATCACTATGTATTTGCATCATCATCTTCTTAAGAGCATTGACACCACCCTGCCTCTTCCAGAAATTAATCACCGCCGACTTCTGTTTACCATCCGGTCCAACAGGAGATAAAGTACCATTCCTATTACAGAATCTAGGTGTTCTGCCTTCTCCAAACAGACTGCGTGCAATACTTGAAGCATAAGATGTACCCAGTTGTTTATTGTCGCCTTGATTATCCCATAAATATATAATACATTCAGTACTTAAGGGTCCACTATCTTTATTTTCAGTGTCGCATGGAGATGTAATAGACTTTCCTGTACAAAATACACTGGCGTCTGACCATTCCTTGATATTAAGTTTCTTACCATCAACACCTATACCTGTAGAAGTCATCACGGCATATGAATACATCTTATCAGCAATCTGAGAAAGTGACAATGCTATACCATCATCGTCAAACATTATATCGGATGCTGCTTTGGTTGACTTAGGATATCCCTTTCCACCTTCTTGACAACCACTTGTTAAAAAGGTATTCTGTAAACATTCCAAGCTAAATTTACCAGGGCCACTACCCTTCTTATAACAAGGATCAGCCTGTAGGAATTCTGCACTTGACTGTTTTGTAATAAATGGTGAAGAAGGGCATGTGGCGGCCTCGTCCGTCGTAGTATCCAAAAAGGTGAATGGTGATACTGCAATCATTTTCATTGTATTATTTCCATGGGAAGGAATCATCTTAGTGGCATCAACGTCGTCTGCATCACCAGGTTTTACTTTTATAGGTCCACCCGTACGTGGTTTCCTACCAGATACAGTATCCGTCAAAATAAGGCGGAACAAATCAAATGTAAAAGTTCCACTATTTCCTGTAGTGCCCGTCAAAACACCCGCAATATAGGCCGGAGGAGGCTCGACATAGTCCTCCTCTTTCATGTATTTCTCCCACAGTTTGTCATCTACACGATCAGGAGCATAACCAGGTTGATTCGCCCCTTCCACCATGTTATAGACAAATCCATTGAAAAAAATAGCATCACCTTCCTGATATGTCACAGTGGCATCATAAGGAACTGCCACAGGTAAACGTCTCAGTTCCAACGTAATACTTGTCATTTCTTGACCCATTAACTCAATGCGTAAAGAGTTAGTCAATTTAGATAAATTTATCTTACGTTTGTTATTCTGCCCCATTTCATAATAGGTCAATATACCTGAGCCAATAATATAGAGTGTTCCTGATCCAACAAAAAGGCCGGGTTGCCCAGTAGGGTCCACAATATGGTAGGAAGTATCACCATAACATAAAGAACAACCCTTAGGAGAGTCAAACGTAGTGTTCTTCTCGCATTCAATCTCTTTCTTCATACGAAGGCATTCCTCTTTGTTTGAGACAAGTCTCTTTGCCGGACAGAATCCAACAGTCGCGACATAATCAGGAATACCATTTCCACGATGATTATCACGATAGTATTTCTTATCTTGTGGTATGAGAGTTAGTCCACCCGTTGAGTTTTTTTCTTGGCTATTCTTTCCAATATCCAAGCATAACGAGCAATTTTCAGTAAAAAATGAGTCATCAAATGCTGAACAATCTGTAGTAGTCACCTTTTCGCATTTTTTTATATCTGTATACAAGCCCGATTGACCCCCTTCAAGAGTATATGGGTCATCAATATACTGTGTTGTAGTGCCAGATGAATCTATATTCGTAACAACATTTCCAAAGATGCCTAGGCTATTGGTACCTATGGCATGTTCATTATTTCTTGCAATAAGCGATGCCCCTACGTTATTATATTTTTGCTGATGCTTCTTATTCAGACCATCGTGCGTAGTGGCCTTATCCTCAAAACCCTCTTTTTTGTACTTTACAAATATAATTAATAATATACATAATATAACTACAGCAGCAAGTATGTAGATTTCTTGCATTCTAATTATGAGCATCAAAATTAAAATGTCAGATTATTTTACCGTGAAGTATCAAAGTTAATTACATTACATCACCCTTTAAGGCGGCACTACAGAGAAGTCATTAAAAATTCCATCCAACACCAAATCTAGTGGAACGAGGTACGGGAATATCACGTGTGCGGGGAGGAATAGATGGAGAAGATGTGCCATCCGTTATGGCATAGTATAATTCATAGACATCATCATTACCAATTAAAGGAGTACCAATTGGCTTTTGTGACCCCCCTGTTAACATATCCACCACATATGGCTTATATTGAGGATCTGAATGATTCCACCAATTGTTTCCAATATACATACCAATGATGGCCCCCACTGAGCCACACCAAAGTTTCGCAATACTACCACATTTATTCAAGACCACCGATGATTCTTTCGTTTTATGTCTTATTAAATAACTTATGTAAGGTGGCGACTGTTGAGCGATTCTTTCGGGAATATTCAATTTACTTGCCGTTGCATTCACAATATCTATAATATTCACACCTTTCCTATCTTTTTCTGTGACATGTATATGCGCCCAAGTTTCATTACGAAACCCGTCTGTAATTTTTGTCCAGTCAGAAGTATTAGTAATAAAAATCCAACCATTTTTATAATTATCACCTGTTCTATTAACATAATCACAGGGCTGTTCATTTATAAGTCCAAGTTTGAATTCACCTAGTTTAATAAAACTACTATCTGAATTTGTGGAACTACTTGGAGTTTCATCAACAGGAGGATCCTTCACAATGGATGCGGCCCCTGTTACAGTTATAGTTTGTGTGACATCAGATGTTAAACTTTGACTAAATAATTCTACACGTTTTGAATTATAAATAACAACTTTATAATCAAGATTTCTCTCTCGGCAACAATCTTCACGACCCTTTATTACGATTTTAGATATAGACGTAGGCGCAGCAAGAACTAACTCCACATATTGTTCGGCAGAACCCGCAACTGAATCAAATACACCGTCTCCTACACCATTCACTAACATTTCAGGTACCCCCCAACGTCCCATCGATTTTATATTCACATTTTTAGAAACATTCACTCCATTTTTATCAAACACAGATATCTGTTGAAGTGCCATACCATTTGTTTTTGATGAGTCAATCTTAGTTATCCTTACATATTTACAATTTCCACCTACTCCTACGGTAAGAGAAGTAAAATCCATTGATATAATTGGTTTATTATTATTTTGTGCTGGAAATGCTCTCTTTTGAATGACCTTCTTATTTTCGTCAAGTAAATGGAAAACCACACCAGATACATTATGGTTAAAATAATACGGAGTAGAATTACGAGTATACAATGTTACATTTGAAACACTACTAGGTTCATTAAGAGCCAGTTGTATCCAAGGTATTCTACCACCATTCCCAGAAGTTCTTAAATAAAATATATCAGGATACTCGGATGGAGCAGGTTTTCCGCTTATAAAAGCGGTGGCATCGCGTTGCCCCGCTGGATCAAGAGGACTACTTGTAATTGTTCCTGATGAAGAAATATTATTACCATCGTTATCTAATACAACTAACTGTGATAATTCAAAATCATTACCTATTTGAGGGTCCCAAGTATCACCAAACGTGCTAGTCGCTATTAAAATGTACGATACATTATCTACACCACGACTATCATCATCTCCACTTCTTTTTACCTCGTTTTTCTTTAACTTTATAACTGCTTGTACAGT
>RGCF01000274.1 GCA_009919265.1 Bacteroidota bacterium
AAACATTTTGGCATGGCCAATAATGTCTTTGATATTTGTAATTCACATTGTGGCAGCAATATGGCAGTTAATTAGAACCATAGTAAACGCAATAAGAAGAATCTTTAATATCAACATACCTGAAATACCAGGGTT
The DNA here is from genome assembly GCA_009919265.1 of Bacteroidota bacterium. Taxonomy (GTDB): domain Bacteria; phylum Bacteroidota; class Ignavibacteria; order Kapaibacteriales; family UBA961; genus UBA961. Next base: position 136 of record RGCF01000274.1, read on the forward strand.
TCCAAGAATTGGATTACCGATGATTGCTTATCCCGATTGCACAAGTTGTGAGTGTGATTGTGGTATTAATGAGGATCAAGATACTGGAAATCAAATACAAGCGGCCACTGATTATAATAATGGGGCTGGTGATTTACCATATACCGTGACTTTGACTACAGTTAACACTCTTATTGCCCCTGTCAATAGTGCAAACCTTTATAACATTACACACCCCAATTTATTAAAACTCGCAGATGGGAGCGAACCATACGATTGTGGATTTGGATATGGTGGAAATTATGAATCTTTCGAAACATTATTAAATAATAACGACATATCTTTGGATGTAGTGGTTCAGGCTAGTCTAGATTTAAAAAGAACCATATCAGGATATGACGTGTTGTCTTCCAATAACCCAAATAGACTTTTCAATAACGAGTTTTATTTATTACATGCACCACAACCTTTCTTGTGGTCTGCTGAAAAAAAGGGAGCTGCGGCCGACAGAAGATATTTTGCATATCCTTTGACCGACACTTTTCCTCAAAAACTAAATGAATTCAATACTCGAGATAAGTATTTTACAGGTAAAAATAGAATATCAACATGGGTTAATCCCTCAATCAATACAAATCAGGCAAGTGCCACATTTAACGACCAAGTAGTCGTTGTTCTTATGAACGCAGGCGCAACAAGTTCTATTGGTGTAGGAAATTTATGCACTTTCCAAGATCCAAATTATACTGATTCAGGATCTACAAATAGACAATTTAATTTAACAGGAGGAACTTCTAACCAATTTAATAACAATGCTATTACAGGAACAACAATAACGGGACAAACAAATGTTGTTGTAAATTATGCAAACCCAACTGACCCCAACGGGCAAACTAACTCACAGGCAAATATTATAATTGATGTTCCCCAAGTTTCACAACTACCCGTCACAGGAAACACATTAGTCGAACAAGACTACTTGAAATTTGCTACAGATATGGAATATTTCCAATTAATAACAGGTATGACTGTTTCGGATTTTGAAAATAGTTCGTTAGGGACTTCAGGATCATACAATTCGGCTTATTTGTTCCATAACGTTCAAATTGCGGTTCCAAGTTGTGATGTTGTTAATTATATAAATACATTTAGTGCTTGGTCGATTAACGATGTGGTTAGATTACTCCCTGGATATGAAACATTTGAAGTTTGTATTTTTACAAGAGGTGTCGATCCACACACCCCAAAACAGACTATACGATATGACCTTTCATCAATTTTCGGATACACAACCAACGGAAATGTAGAAATAGAAGGGAGTTATTATTTGAATATCCCAATTCAATCATACCCATCGGGAAATAAACCAAGAAGTCATAATTCTGTTTCAAATACCGACACTCATTTATATTTCCCATCTTATAGTTTTAATATTAGTCCTTCTAACTATACAGCATTTACGTCAAATTTACCGTATTACTACTTAAGCACCGATGACGCAATATCCACCTCATATATTCCAGCACCTTTTATGAATTGGCAAAGTGTTGGTTCTTTAATTTTACCAACAGGGTTTTTACAAGTGAGTTCATATACACAACCGAGAAATCAGATTGATTATGTTGGTGGGGGTTCATTTGCCGGATGGTCTAACAACTCTTCGTTTAATTATTCTTTAGAAACTGATAGTGGTGGTTCTTGTAATAATTCATGTCAGGTTAGTGAGTATTACAAATCACAAAGCACAAGTAATAACTTTGGGTCTAATAGTGCTGGTGGTGTTTTGAGTTCTTCATATTCATCCGCTTATTATAGATTTGCATTATCACCAATCAGTTTCTCTGACTCGTCCAGAATCATAATGAGAAGTGACCGACTACCAACTTCAACAGGAATTGAAAATGGTGCGGGAAATAGAACAGGATACGCTCTACACCAAAACAACAACTTTGCAATTTTCACAAGTAACGGAATTGTATCGGCACCATCGATTTATGCTGGTGGTGATCCAGCTTCGGGAGAATCTCAAGACTCTGATGACGTGATTTCGGGATTGACATCTACTTTGACATGTGAAGGGATGGTTCCTTTGGCTTGTTATAGTGGTTCAGGAAATAATGTTGGAGTATTACCGGCAGGACAATGTGATGTTCCACAAGATAGAATGATCAATGGTTGTTATTGTTTGATCAACAGACCCTATATTCTACAAATTTTAGACGACATAAGATTGTTTTTGGAATGGAAAGTTAGATTTATGATGAACTTTGCTGCTTGTCGTGGAGTATTTGCTCAAGTGTTCCAAAACAATTGGATCAACGGGGTTTTATATATGTATAGTTTCAACAAAAGAAGTGCATTCAATTTGACAGGAATCGCGAACTACAAATATTGTGATGATGTCATTGTATTTAACTCACTGACCAATGTGTTTTACTATAGATCATCACCATGGAACGGATCAGATTTCATTGGAAAAGACGCTCCTATACCTTCCCAAAATACAAACTTATACACCGGATTTAATTCCAAACAAATTCAATTTCCAACCACAATTGTTGATTTAGGCCCAAGAGACTCATTCACAAATGAAATTTGTTGTTCATCTAATCAAACTCAATCTGCGGGTTCATATTACGTTGACCAAATAAAAACTACTTCTTATCATGATAATTCAGATATTATACAATTAGGATTTTTATCAAGATTAACTAATGAGGGGACACGAAACAGAATGTTACCAATTAATATTGGACAAAGTAGTGGTGAAGGTGTTGGAATAATACAATTTTTCAACAGTAATAGAGGTGGAGATAGAATTGATGGTGATTTTGCTCAAATGTTGTCAATAAATTCTGAATGGAAAGTTTTACCTTTTATTACAGAAAACATTCCTTCAGCAAATTACATTTATTTTGGAGATAATCAAAATGGTATTCCAAACGCACTTCCACCAAAAAAAATAAGACCTATTATGGGATTGTTTTTTACCGCAAATACCGATGAGTTGAGATACAGAAAAATTATGTCACCAGGTATTGAAACCTATAGTTTTACACCATTGATCGAAGAGTCTTTTGGATATCCAAAATCACAAGTTGTTCCTCATTATAGATGGGCAATTACAACTCCTCAAGATGTTGTTGGAACACCAAATATATTTGGATCTGAAGATAATAATTGGTTTACAAACGCTAGCTCCAATTCAGGATTTTATCAAAAAAGATATCAAGATTTGGACTTCACAAGTATTCCGGGTAAATATCAAACAAACTTAACCAAATTTGGTTATTTGGCAAGTTTCGATATAAACGGTGATCCATTACCAATAACACCTTTGGCCAACATATTACAAGGAGCCCCAAGTGCATCAATAACAACATCATCAGTTACTGTGGTTGGAGCACCATATCATTTTTATTTTGGGTTGAATAACGGAAAAACAGCTATTAATAGATTTTATAAACTATACGTCCCAACTGAACAAGAATAATGCAAATTGATCCAACAACAAGAATTATAGAATCAACACAAAGATTCAAGGGAGCCCCAAAGCAAGACCAACAAATGAGTCTGCCTTTGGTGCAAAGTCAAAAAGAACTCGTTGAATTTGACAGAAGTGTTGATTTGAATTTGGCGACCGTATTTGACGAAGAACGTCAATTGTCTTTTACATTTAGACCCGTCACCAAGTTTATGGTTGTATTTGAAAACTCTTATACGGGATCCACGAGTTATCCCCCATTTAGAGATAA
>RGCF01000275.1 GCA_009919265.1 Bacteroidota bacterium
CTAATCAACAGGATGGTGTAACTTATTTTTACGGTAATGGTGGTGCGTGGCAAACGTGGCGTAAACCAAGAAACTGTGATTTTGTGTACATACTATGTATTGGTGGTGGAGCCGGTGGAAACGGTGGTTCTACAACTCAAGGTGCTATTCAAAGTGGTTCAGCTTCAGGTGGTGTCACAAAGGCTTTATTCAACGCAAGTGTATTACCGGATATTTTATATGTTCAAGTTGGTTTAGGTGGTGCTGGAGCAACAACAAGTGGTGGTATTGGTTCGCCAGGTACAAGAAGTATTGTCAGTATATCTCCTGTAATTTCTGCAGCAAATTTTTATTGTATTTCAGGAAATGCAGCAGCAACTGCGAGTGTAGGAGAAACAACCGCGACAAATGTCGGAGCGTTTTTACTTGCATTATCTAATTTTACATCTACCGCAGGTTTAGCCCCACCTGGTTCAGTACTCAATGGTAATATTACGGGTAGTGGTACTCAAGGTGGTTCATATACATTACCATCAACAGCCACTAACGGTACAAATATTTCAGGTACAACTTTTAGTCAACCACAATTAGGTGGTATTGGTGGTGCTACTGGAACAAACGGAACAAACGGTACGACTTGTTGGAATCCTTTGTTTGGTACCGGTGGTACGGGTGGTGGAGCTTCTTTTTCCGGTGTAGGTGGAAGAGGTGGTGATGGTGGATTAGGTTCCGGAGGTGGTGCCGGAGGTGGAGGAAGTGCCGGTGGTGGAGCCGGAGGAAAAGGTGGTGATGGATTAGTCATAATTGCTTGTTTTTAAATACTTATAGATATGAACGAAATTAAATACCCAACAGTAACAACTTATTTTATCTCATATGTGGATAATGACACCAACCCCCATTATGGGGAAGTAAACCCTGACCAATATATGATTACACCTAAACCAAACATGTTTACAACAACAGTAGAACAAGAATATATTGATGAACTATTACAATATGGTATTGTTTTAAAAGATGATACATTAGAACAATTATAAAAATAATAAATGCAAGTAATTCAAATCAATAGTCTTACCGGACACTCACCTTACGATATCACCATTTGTGATATTACAAACACCTATTGTTATTCAGGACTTACCGGAGTAACATCAGTTCCGGTTACTATTGATTTACCAACAGAGTTATTAGGAACTAATGAAATTTTAGTTGTTGTTACCGATTCGATTGGTTGTCAAGAAATACAATACCATGAGTGTACAATACCCCCAACTCCAACACCAACTCCCACAGTTACACCAACAATTACACCTACAAATCCGGTATGTAATTGTATATCCATAGAAAATCCATCAGGTATAACCTTAAACTTTGGTTATACACAATGTAATGGTACATTATTTTACGGTGAAATTTATTCTGCAACTACATTATTCGTTTGTGGTAGTCAACCTTATGGTGATAGTGGTTTAACAATTACATTTACATCGAATGCTTGTATCAACGAGGAATGTCCGGGACCCACTCCAACCCCGACGACGACCCCAACACCAACTCCGACGTTACCATCTATTGTTGGTTATTTTCAAGACGGTTGTGACACTTCTTATGAATTTACCCTATCAGATATACCCTCATCGTTTAGTCCGTTGTCAGGGGTTTATTATATTGAAAGTTCGGGGTATGTTGGATGTGCTACATACATTGGTAGTACAACCTCAACAAATTTCTTTACGTTTGTTGCTATGGGTTCACAACCAAATTTATATCATTGTCAAAAAGCTAATTTTATTTATCCTTGTCCTACTTTAACCCCAACCCCAAGTATAACACCAACATTAACTCCGACACCAACAGTTACGATGACTGTTACACCTACAACAACAATGACACCAACACCAACTACAAGTATGAAATATAGTAGGTTTAGAATGTTAAATTGTTGTGATGCTGAAGAGGGTATTAAAAATATAAAATTCATGAGTTTACCTCAATATTTTTTACCGGGCACATCTGTTGTGGATAATGTTGGAAACTGTTGGAGAATTTTATCTACCTCATCTGTCACACCAAACGAATATTGGAATCACGGAACAACTTATGTAGATTGTGAATTGTGTATAAAATATCAAACTTGTACACCAACAATTTCATCATTTATATCTGTTTGGGTAACAACAACAACAAATGAATCAATTATGTTACCATATGAATCAAGTGGTTCCTATAGTGGTACTATAGATTGGGGTGATGGTAATACATCAATAAATTCTTATGCAAATCGAGCTCACACATACACAACACCGGGAACATATACAATCACAATAAACGGAACACTAATTGGGTGGTCGTTTTATGTTAATCCAATTAGTAGATTAAAGATTTACGAAGTTTTACAGTGGGGTTGTTTAAGATTGGGTAACAGTTCTGGATATTTTTATGAATGTACAAATTTAACACTATCAAACGTTTCAGATATTTTAGATTTAACAGGAACGAGTAACCTATTTTTTATGTTTGCTTTTTGTAATAATATTACAACAATCCAAAATATAAATTCCTGGGATACTTCGAATGTAACAATTATGACAAATATGTTTGTAGAATGTTATACCTTCAATGATGATATATCGGGTTGGGATGTTAGTAATGTTACAGATTTTGGAGGTATGTTCGATAATGCTTATTTATTTGACCAACCAATTGGTGTTTGGGATACTTCAAACGCAGCTAACATGGCTTCGATGTTTTTTTATACCACTAATTTTAACCAAAACATTGGTAGTTGGGATGTTTCAAATGTAACTAATATGTCTTCTATGTTCAATAGTAGTTCATTCAATAACAATGGTTCCCCATCTATTAGTGGTTGGTCAACATCTAATGTTACAAATATGTCAAATATGTTTGTAAATACACCTTTCAATCAAAATATTGATAATTGGGTTGTAAGTAACGTTACTGATATGAGTTATATGTTTTACCAAGCATCTTCATTTAACCAACCTTTAAATTCTTGGAATGTTAGTAGTGTGACAAATATGGAAGCCATGTTTGAAAACGCAACTTTATTTAACCAACCATTAAACAATTGGAACACATCAAATGTCGTGGATATGGGTAGAATGTTTAGAAACAACCATTCTTTTAACCAAAATATTGGTAGTTGGAATGTGAGTAATGTTACAGATATGCAACTAATGTTTCAAGGTGTTTCTTTATCAAACCCATTCAATAATGGAGGTTCACCATCTATAAGTGGTTGGTCTACGTCTAATGTAACAAATATGTTTGGTATGTTTAACTCCAATAACGCATTTAATCAAGATATTGGAAATTGGGACGTTAGTAATGTAACAACTTTTGGTGGTATGTTCTTGGTTTCTCAATTTAACAATGGGTCATCACCATCAATAAGTGGTTGGACTATTAACACAACTTCAAATGTTAGTATGTATTGGATGTTTAGAGCTGCAACCTCATTTAACCAACCAATTGGAAGTTGGAATGTTTCAAAGGTAACAATAATGGAGTCTATGTTTCATGGAGCCACATCTTTTGACCAAAATATTGGTGGTTGGAATGTTAGTGGTGTTACTAATTTTAATAATTTCATGTTATTAAAAACTTTTAGTGATTATTCAACTACTAATTTAGACGCTATTTATAATGGTTGGAGTTCATTACCTTCAGTCCAACCAAGTATAAATATAAACTTTGGAACTATTAAATATACTGCCGGTGGTTCAGCTGGTAAAGCAATTCTTCAAGGACCTCCAAACAATTGGACAATTACCGATGGTGGTATATAATTTCTATTTATATTTGACAAACCAAATGATAGTACCCGGCTATACA
>RGCF01000276.1 GCA_009919265.1 Bacteroidota bacterium
ACAAGATTACTCATCATCAATACAAACTTGTACGCGGTCTATATTAGAATATGCTGTTAATAACTATACAATATGTATTGCTGCTGATGGCAAAGGTCATATACAAAGATTTAAAGAATTGTTTTTGATGGCTCTTGAACAGGATGATGTTATAGATGGAATTATTCCTGAATTAATAAGTGAAGAAAACGCTTTAAAACATATAAAATGGATTGATAGAACCTTTTCTAATGGTTTTGTTTGCCCAGAACTTCAATTAGCTGTTATTACTGAACATCAATTATTTGAAAGGAAACATTTTCAGAAATCACAACATGCAAAACGATTTTCAGGGATTACGTTAAAAGATTTACAACAAATGCATATCGGGGACTATGTTGTACATATTGACAAGGGGATTGGTCAATATGATGGTTTAGTTACTATTAAAATCAATGAACAAGAACAAGAATGTATACGACTACTATATCATGGCGGGGATATACTATTCGTTCATTTGAATAATATTCATAAAGTTCAGAAATATGCTGCTCAAGAATCTTCTAAACCTACTTTAAGTAGACTTGGATCTTCTGAATGGGAAAAGAAAAAACAGAAGACAAAGAAACGAATCAAAGATATAGCAAGAGAATTAATTAAACTCTATGCTTTGAGGAAAGCAGAACCAGGATTTCAATTTCCAGCTGATACACATTGGCAAAAAGAATTGGAAGCTTCATTTATGTATGAAGATACTGATGATCAATCAAAAGCTACAGATGATGTCAAAAGAGATATGGAAAGCACACTTCCGATGGATAGATTAATCTGCGGTGATGTAGGATTTGGTAAGACAGAAGTTGCAATAAGAGCCGCATTTAAAGCAGTACAAGCAGGGAAACAAGTTGCTGTATTAGTTCCAACAACCATTTTAGCCCATCAACATTACAATACTTTTTCTGACAGATTAAAGAAATATCCCATAAAAGTGGAAGTGATGAGTCGCTTTAGACAAGCATCTGAACAAAAGACAGTTGCTGATCAATTATCGAAAGGATCAATAGATATATTGATTGGTACGCATCGAATTTTGAGTAAAGACATTCAATTTAAAGATTTAGGTCTCCTGATTATCGATGAAGAACAACGTTTTGGAGTATCAGCAAAAGAAAAACTTCGAAATCTTCGAGTCTCGGTTGATACATTAACACTGACTGCAACACCCATTCCAAGAACATTAAACTTTTCATTAATGGGCGCTAGAGATTTAAGCATCATAGAAACACCACCAAGAAATAGACTCCCAATACATACAGTGATACATGAATGGAATGATCAACTATTACATGATTCCATTGAAAGAGAAATCACAAGAGGTGGGCAAATATATGTCGTGAATGATACAATCAAAGACCTTGATACCATTCATCAAAAATTATTATCGATTTTTCCAACGTTGAAATGTGCCAAAGCTCATGGACAAATGGAGTCTGATCAATTAGAAAGAGTAATGGAAGGATTTCTCGAAAAAAAGATTGACTGCTTATTAAGTACGAAAATAGTTGAATCCGGGCTTGATATACCAAATGCAAATACAATTATTATTAATAATGCAAATGACTTTGGTCTTGCAGAATTATATCAATTGAGAGGTAGAGTTGGAAGATCTAATACTCAGGCATATTGTCATTTGGTTATACCTCCTATACAAACCATAACCCCTCAAGCTGTACGCAGATTACAAGCTCTAGAAGAATTTACAGAACTTGGAAGTGGATTCCACTTGGCAATGCGCGATATGGAAATACGTGGAGCGGGAAATCTACTTGGTGCAGAACAAAGTGGCTTTATAGCTGATATGGGTCTAGAATTGTATCAAACTATACTAGAAGAGGCAGTTTCAGAGCTTAAAGAAGAAGAATTTTCTGAGTTATTCAAAGATTATGTATCAGACAAACGAGGAAAGAATAGCAACCTTGACATTGCTATAGATGTTGCTTGTGATTCAATGCTTACATCGACTTATATATCAAATGATGGTGATAGATTTGAATACTACAGGAGATTATACAATGTACGTTCAGATTCTGAGTTACATACTATCACCTCAGAACTGATAGATCGCTATGGACCGCTACCTGAAGTCTCAGAAAACCTTATTTTTGCAATAAGACTTCGTATAATGGCATTATTGTTTGGTTTTCACCGGATTGTATTCAAAGGCAATGTCATGTCGATTGAATTTCCTCCTGATAATAATGCAGCCTTTTATACAACTGTATTCCCGGGTATACTTGATGCTGTAGCAACAGGATCATTTGGAACTTTGATCAATAAAGACAATAAAGTTCTATTGCATCTTTCATGTAATACCAGAGAACTAGCTCTGCTTACATTATCTAATTTACAACGATTTATGACTGTGAGTTCATAGATGAATATTATATGCATTATACCTGCTCGTTTACACTCTACAAGATTAGAGAGAAAACTGTTATTACCTTTAGGTGAGAAGAGTATTTTACAGCATGTATATGATAATTGCATGAATGTACCTGAATTTTCCGATGTCATCATAGCAACGGATAGTCAAGAAATTGCTACACATTGTAATATTTTTGGCGCCAAAGTGATAATGACACAAAGCAACCATGAATCTGGTACAGATAGAATCTATGAAGCATTGCTTAAAAATGGCGTCGATGCAGATGTAGTTGTTAATGTTCAAGCTGATGAACCTTTTTTAACTTCATCACATATTCAATCTATTGTAAAAGGACATATTGAATCAACTTACGATGTCTGTACAGGTATTTGTACCATTACAGATGAATCTGAATATACTTCCCAATCAGTTGTCAAAGTAGTCATTGATAACTATGATTGTGCAATGTATTTTTCTCGAGCACCTATACCAATGCATCGTGATTCGGATTTCTCTACTTCTACAATCATCTATAAACATATTGGAGTATATTCTTATAAACTGGATGTTTTACAATATTTCACTGAGTTACCTCAAAGTACATATGAATCAATTGAAAAACTCGAACAACTTCGCTTATTAGAAAAAGGTAAAAAATATCTATGCATTAAATTGGATTATGATGGATTTGGTATAGATACCCCTGATGATTATCAACAAGCTCTTAATAGATTACATAAATGACCATACCGAATCCACATATGATCATTGCTATTGATGGTCCTGCTGGTTCAGGCAAATCTACCACAGCAAGACTTGTAGCTAAAATGTTAGGATATGTCTATGTTGATACTGGTGCAATGTATAGAGCTGTCACTCTAGCCTGGTTACGAGAAGGGAAACCTTTAATTAATTCATTCCTATTAGAGTTACCAACTATTTCATTACTCCTCGATCCTGAGACTCATGTACAACACACATTACTTGATGGAATAGATGTTACAGATGATATTCGGTCTTTGGAAGTTACAGATCAGGTTAGTTTTATCAGCTCAATTAAGGCCATTAGAGAAACTATGGTCTCATTACAAAGGAACATTGGATATCAACAAAGTGTTGTCATGGATGGAAGGGATATTGGAACCGCAGTCTTTCCTGATGCTAATTTGAAGATATATATGATAGCAGATATTGAAAAAAGAGCATTTCGGAGATTGGAAGAAATGAAGTCTAAACATGGTTATGATCTTCCCACATTGTCTGAATTAGTACAACAAATGAAAGAACGAGATACTTTTGATTCTTCTAGAGATATTGATCCATTAAAAATGGCTGATGATGCATTATTATTGGATACAACCAATTTGACAATAGAAGAACAGGCTGATTTTATCGTTAGTGAAGCAAAAAAGATTCTACATACATTAACCAATGGT
>RGCF01000277.1 GCA_009919265.1 Bacteroidota bacterium
CAGCCGAAGAGAGATTGATGATCAGATTAAGGCGGTAGTCCATCTTGCTAAAAAGCAGAGCAAAAAGATTATGTGGATTCAACACCAGGCGCTGCAAAATAGAAGAATTTTCTTAGAAAGAAGGAGTTACAAAAAGTATTACAAGGAGATTATAAAAAGCCTTGAAAAATATGAGTCTCCTGATTTCAAGGTAATTACTCTCCCAAATAGTTTCTTAGTGCAAGAAAATTATCTATTGGATTGTGTGCACTTAAGCGATAGAGGGCATCAGAATCTTTCCAAACTTGCTTCAGCAAATATTGATTTTAGTTAGAAATCTGATTGGGTAGAAGTCTCGCTTAAAAGGAAATTCAGGATTCATCTTCTAGGATTTGAAAATCAGGGGTGACTAAGTAGTCTGATTTAAATTCCTTTGTCTTGCAGCGCGTTTTTTGATAACGAAGAACGAAATTCAAATCCGATTCTTTCCTGCTCAGTTCAATGTTAGGGTCATAAATGTCTAACCCAACTTTATTCAGTAATCTATCCCATTTACTAAACATAAGTCTTTCATTATGAAATCTATGCAAGTATGCTTGTTGAATTGCCTCATCTAAGGAATTTTGATGGGTTAGATATCCGCAAGCTAATCGCTTAAGTATCTCTTTATCACTAGATCTAGATAAATTCCCTGCAGAACTAAAGTAAATATATGTTGATGTCAGTACTGAAATCATCTCCTGAGAATCTATCGGTATTTTTGAATTTTGGTAAAGAAGAACATCTCCAGGATGGACCTTGCCCCTGATTAATTTTAGAAGGTGTAATTCATTTTTGGGCTCAGAAACAACTTGGTTATTGAAAATAACTGAATAATCCCAAACATTTCCCGAAATTGCCAATATCCCAATCACCACCGAATAGATAATTGAATATTTTGCCTTACTAAAGAATAGAAAAACCGCTACGGTCAACAAAATAATTTTGGCAAGCAAACTGAGATGGGATTCCATCTCGTAGTGAATGCCTGTAAATATCTGTGAATTTAACGTAGCAAAAATTGAAATCAGTAAAATGATTATCCAACGATACGTCGAGTCTTTTTTAGATGAAAAAAAATATAGAGCAAATAAAAGTGTTAAAATTAGCAAGCTAATTTTAAATGCTCCAGGTAAATGGGAATGAATTAAGCCAAATCTCGCCGCCTGAGCCTCTTCAAATTTTTGCTTCGTCATCAACTTGATTAAATACGGGATAAAGCAAAGCAATAGAGCAGCTAAATGGCCGATTCGTTGTTTGAAGTCTCTCTTATCTAGATTAAATAATCCGTTCAATACATGGTTGAAACCAACAAATACCGCGTAAAAGGGATTTGAAAATGTTAAAAACATGAGTAGCAATAGGTATAAAATGAATCTACTTTTGTACCTTTCAAACCCAAATATTAAGTCGTGTTGTACTCGTAATAAAAGAAAAACAATCCAAAGAGTTAATTGGGTTGGGCTTGGCCTGCCCAGACTTGTTCCACAAATTGTGAAAATTGTAAACGCGGACGTTGCAATTGCAAGTAATCTATTACTAATGAACGTTTTTATGAAGAGATATGCAGTTAGAACTGTAAGAATTCCTGTTACTACGGTTAGAAATAGATAAGTTTGAATTATATTTATATGTAGAATTTTGCCGATGTATCCCCAGAAAGCCAACAATGCACTCGAACCATAGCCAAAACCATCATCCTTGTGCTCGTAATAGAATGGATTCCCAAAGCCTCTTAATCCACTTCGGAATCCTTCAATTTGTCCAAGATAATATCCACTGTCTTGGAATGGAATGATTGGAAAATTCTTCGAGAAGTCCAAGTCGAACCTTACCCAGTGTCTTAAGGACAATAGAAGAACTAAGCCGTACATTACCGATATAGCTGTAAGGATGATCAGATGAGTAATCATCAATTCTTTATTTCTAGTAATTTGATTCCAGGAATTTGTTTCAATTTTCACTGTTTCAGGCTACTCTGGTCAAGTGGTTTGGTCACCTCAAATAGAAAAGGAGATTTCTAGTTCAGATGTAGTCATTGTTGGAGCTGGTTTATTCGGTTTAACTTGTGCAAATCTTCTTGCATTGAATCCGAAGATTAGAATTCTAATCCTTGAAAAAAGGAACCACATTGGAGGTAATGCTTACTCGTATTTTGATCCAGATACAGGAATTGAAGTACATAAGTACGGATCTCATTTATTCCATACATCAAACCTCAAAGTGTGGGACTTCGTAAATCAGTTCACTTCATTTAATAATTACCGACACGTTGTATTTTCTGTGCATAACAGTCAACTTTTTAGTATGCCCGTCAATCTACACACAATTTCCCAGATTTATGGGCAGTTTTTAGGTCCTGATCAGGCGCGAGCACGTATTCAGGAAGATTCAATGATTCAATTAGAGGTTGACAATTTTGAATCCAAAGCAATCTCCAGCATTGGGAAGGTGATTTATCAATCTCTCTTTAAGGGTTACACTCAAAAACAATGGCAAGTCAATCCTCAGGAATTGCCCTCAAGTGTTTTTAGTCGATTACCGATTCGTTTCAACTTGGATAATTCATACTTTAACGATGATTTTCAAGGCCTCCCAAGGGATGGTTACGAATCTTTTTTTAACTCAATGATTAGCAATGAAAGAATTCGGCTTTTACTGAATACAGATTTCTTCGATTTTAAGGAAAAAGTAAAGAAGCAGAATAAGATAATAATTTACACTGGACCAATTGATCGGTATTTTGAATATAAATTCGGTTCACTTGGTTGGAGAACATTGGACTTTGAAATAGAAAAATTGAATTTACCTGATTTTCAAGGAACATCTGTTATCAATTATCCAGATCTCGATGTTCCCTTTACTCGTATTCATGAATTTAAGCATCTCCATCCAGAGAGAAGTTACTCAGCGAGCCAAACAATAATTATGCGGGAATATTCTAGGCAGGCAGGCCGTCTAGATGAGCCTTATTATCCCATCAATTCCGCCGAGGACCGCAAGAAATTAGTCAACTATCGCAATCTTCAAAATGCTGAAACAAATACTTTTTTTGGCGGACGTCTTGGTACTTATCTATATCTAGATATGCACATGGCTATAGCTAGCGCTATGAATCTTGTTGAAAATGAAGTGCTTCCGTGTCTGTGAATACTAGATTCGATCTCATAATTTCAATGCCATGCTTTAATGAGGAAGAAGGAATTTATCAGTTTGTTGGCGAATTGCAAGAATGTTTTAAGGGATTGAATTTTTTAATAATTGCAGTTGATGATTTTTCTGGAGACAGAACTAATGAGCAATTAAAGTTGGCTCAGTTGCAATACGGAAATGTTGAATTTCTTAGAAATACTGAAAACTTAGGTCATGGGCCCAGTACTCTCGCAGGACTTAAACATGCCTTTGAATTAAATCCTAAATGGGTTTTGACTGTAGACGGAGATGGTCAGTTTGATGGAAAACAACTTCGAGATGGATTCGATCTATTTTCAGACTCTGAGTTAGATATATTGGAAGGAGTTAGAGTGGGGCGTAATGATCCTTATTTTCGAAAAATTATTACTTGGTTATTAAGGGTCTTCGTCTTATTCAAAACAAAATCAATTCCAGCTGATGCAAATACCCCTTTTCGTATTTATCCAATTGGTACATTGGATCTATTGCTTCACAAAATTAAGCCAAACTCGTTAGTTCCGAATCTTGAAATATCTATCCTAAGCAGGAAATTGAATCTTTCAACATTAGAATATCTTGTGGCCACTCGAGACCGATTAGGAGCTAATAAAACGGGTA
>RGCF01000278.1 GCA_009919265.1 Bacteroidota bacterium
TATCCAAGATATGCCAAATGTTGATACATCTTCAGTAACAATATTTGGTAAAAGAAATACGATTTGATGTAAATTATTTTCAAAAGACTTTAATATATTATTTTGTTATAGAGAATGCATCGTATTCCTACAAATAGAATAAATCCAAATAATATGTCTTCTAAATATTCTTTGTGGATTCAAAAAGTAATTCATGCTCGTTGGTATTTACGTGATGGCTCGGATTACATTAATAATAATAAACGATATGATAAAGCACATCTTTTATTTGATGAAGCTTATGAAATAGCTAAACAACAAAGAGAAGTTTCAAAAATAGATTTAGCCAGGATATGTTTATGGAATGGTATTTCCATGAATGAAAATGAAGATTTAGATAAATATGAGCGTAATACTCAAGCACTTAAATATTATAGAAAAGCATTACGATATTTAGAAAATGTAACAGTACCACGAAAGATAATAATACCATTATTGGCTTCTATATATAATTCTATGGGTGTTGCATATCATCATAGAACTAATAATTGGAGTAAATTTCCAAAAAAGACATTAAAATATTATATTAAATCACGTGAATATTTTGTTAATAATCCAGATTTACATAGAAAAATGATAAGAGTTATGAAAAAAGTAGAAAGTAATTCAGGTGGTAGAATAACTCGTGATTATATAACTATATTTGGTGGTAGTAGTGATATAGAAATGACTTTAGTGAATGTCTGCTGAATATCTTATTAATGCATCTAAGAAGTTTATTGAACCAAAGAAAGCACAAGGTCTTTTTTCTTTAATTAGTTTTATAGCATCATCTAAAGTATATCCAATTGATATTAAATAAGCACAAACAACAGCACATGAACGTTGTTGACCAAATAAACAATGTACAACTACCTTGTTATTTTTGTATAACATTGTAGAAATTTTGGAAATAGCATCTGGTAATCTTTTATATAATTCATCAATTTCTTCTTGATTACCATTATCACTGATAGGAATTCTGAAGCCTTTTGTACCGATAACAGGAATATTAGGGTCTTCTTTTGTACAATTAACTATATATGCATCAGGCTCACTTTTCTGGGCTTCTTTATAAGAGGCAATAAATAAGTTAGGAATGATTTCAGTCATATTTTATACGAACATTTTATTGAGATAAAATTTGCCACTTAAATTCTTTATATATTTCATTTGTTTTAGCTACTAATTTTAATGTTTTTGGAGATAAATGCATTATTTTAGCAGCATCAGTAATAGATGGATACGTTTCTAATACTTTATTAGTAATAGGGTCTATTTTGAATACTTGATGTGCTTTAGGTTTAATAATATTATCTGGTAAATTTTGTTTTTGTGTATATACTGATTTAAGTTCTTCATCTAATTCATTCCAGAATACCCAATAATGTCCTGATAAAGGAGTATTATATTTAATAGCATTACATAATGCAGAAACACATTGCTCGACAAATGAGGCAGCCTCTTTTTGAAGCTTAAATACTTTAATAATTTCAGTTTTTTCTAAATTTAACATAGCTACAAAATCAACGATTCTTTTTCCTGATATTTTTGTTTCACCAATATCTTTTACCTCATTTGGATTTGGGTCATCTCTATCAATTAGAAACCACCTATATCCTAGATATAGTAAGTTATTTCTAGCAGCAATTTTAATATGTGTAAAACTAGATTTTTGTATTTTACGCGTAGCTTCAGTAATGCTATTAAAAACATTAACTAGTTGTGATGTATTATTACCATCATATAATTGTACTTTTGGACCATAGAATTTTGTTGTTTCTTTTATTTGTTGCTGTTCTTTTACAACAATAGGTTGTTTAATTATAGTAGCTTCTTCTTGTTTAGTAGGTGATAGTACTTTTATATTAGAAACCATATCAAGAGCTTTAAGAAGTCCATCTTTATCATCTTTGAAAATATCAGCATATTTAAGTCCTAATTCTATCTTCTTTTCTTCAAATGTTTTTGAATTAAATTGATACATATTAAGTTCGATAAGTCTTTTTACTGTATTATATTCATTCATAGACTTAACCATAATAACTTCTGTAGATTTATTTGCATTATTAATAATTTTATCATATTTAAGTTTTACTATCTTTTCATTATTAAATAGAAATCGTTCAAGAGATTCATTATTATCGCATGGAAAAATATCAATAATAACAACTTCACATTTAAAAAAGTCTTTAATTTTATGAACACGCGATTCAATATCTTTAGAAATTCCAATTTTTACATAAAATCCTTCTTTTTCTTCACAATCACATAGAAGTTTAATTGTATATAGAATACGTTTCTTAGAATGAGCTTTTGCTAGAATTCTTGACCTTTCACATTCAATAAATTTATCAGATTTAATAAGCGCATTATTTGTTTCAACAAGTTTTTCATGAGTAAATTTATGCATAACATTTTCCATTTTAAGATAATAATCACAAATTTGGTCAGCACGTTTAGTTGATGCTTTCATAAAGAATTTTTTGAATGTATTAACTGTCATCATAATTGTTTCCTTATTGTTACCACCATGCTTATTATCTTGCTCCACTGATCGGTGGAGCAAAATAGTATAATGAATATTTTCAGTAAAATGTTTAACAAATAGACATTTTGCAGGGTCTTTTCTTACAAATCCCATCCATTCCCATACATCGTCCAAATTAATTACAAAAGCAGTTTCATCATTACCATATTTCAAATAAGCTTTGAAACTTTCTATAAACAAATGCTGTTCATCGTCATTCATTACCTCTTTCATAAGTTCATATAGTCTTTCTTCACCGGGTTCTGCTAAGAGTGCCATTTTATTATATAATATCGGCTAATCATTAAATAGTTTTCGTGTGAATTTCAAATACCTTTAATACTTTGTATAAAAATTGAAATATATATTTATTACAGAATATTCATTATGGAAACAGTTTCAATATTAGAAACTAAATACAAAAATTATACACCTTTGCACATTTAAAACGCCCATTATTTATAATTTTTTGCTGGTCTAATTCTATTAGACGGTTTCTTTGTATTTTCATACTTTTCGGGTCTTTCATATGCACCTTTAATTATATTTTTATATGTTTCATCTGGTATTTGTTTTATTGCTTTTTCAATATTACTTTTCAATTCATCATGAGTTAATCCTTCTAATTTTTGTAATTTTGATTTTAGAATACTAAAGTAGTTTTCAATAGCATTTGTAAAGTGTTGATAAGGAATTGAATATAGTAAAGTATTTTCTTTATTTATTAATTCTTTTACTCTATCATTTCTATGAGAACTTGCATTATCTAAAATTATTACTTTATTCTTGTATTGTGTAGTTATAAATTTATCTAAGAATTCTACTAATCTATTACTATCTATACCTCCTTTTTCATATAATTCATATCCAATTACACCTTTAATTGATATAGCGAAAATAGCTGTATATTTCTTAAAGATTTCCTGAGATTGTGTTTTTATTACACATCTTTTACCTAAAGTATTATAACAATGATTTCTTTTTTGTAATGCTTTTACACTTGTTTCATCAATACATATAACCTCGTTCAATTTATGTTTCTTAATAGTATCATAAAATTCTTTAAGTTTATGATTTATATTTATCTCTTTACCAAATCTTTTATTTGGTTCATGTCTTATACGAGTTAATTTCAATGTTATATTATTATCATTAATTACACGATTGACATGGTATCTACTTAAAGTTAAATCTTTAAATTTATCTTGTAATTTATCTAACAAATCTGACATTGTTAATGTTTTATTCTTTTTAAGTTCATC
>RGCF01000279.1 GCA_009919265.1 Bacteroidota bacterium
TGTGTCTTATTTGATGCCTTTATAGCTCAGAGGTAGAGCACCACACTTGTAATGTGGGGGTCTCTGGTTCAATTCCAGATGAGGGTATTTATGGTTGCCCTTGTAGTTCAGTGGTAAGAATAATCGGCTGTTAACCGATAGACGAAGGTTCAATTCCTTCCGAGGGCGAATATATTTTTATTACAACCACGCGATTGTTATCGTTGTTGTAATAAAATGTGTGTATTATATATTATTGATATACAGAATGCGATTGTCACGCGGTAGAAATAAGTATCGTAGCACGACTCGAAGGAATGGTCGTGGTCGTGGTAGTGGTCGTGGTCGTGGTCATTCGTCATCATTCTCCGAACTTGGATTGGCCGGTTCTCTCGTCGGTGCGTCATCGATAACACAAGGTTCTGAACTTGAGTCGAGCCAAAATCAAGGTTCAGACGACCTTATGTTTATTGGTGGGCGTGGGAGTGTGCGTAAGCCGACGCAGGCTTGTTCCAACGAAATCGCCAAACATATTCTTTGTTTTCTCGAATTATTGAATACGATTAAAATCTACCACTGGTCAACACTATCATATCCCACACATAAAGCGACGGACGAACTTCATACAAAGCTCTCGGAATTGGTGGATTCCTTTATCGAGATATATATCGGTCATTGCTCGCGAGGTCAGGGGTCAGGTGTTCCCGTATTTCAATTCAAGAATGGAATAGGGCGTAAAGGCTCGTCGGCATCCATACCGTTTTGTGAATGTAAATCTCTCGACGCGTTCTGTAAGATTCTCGACGATAATATCGTTCATCTAGAAGGTCTTACGAAACAACTCGACGGTTATACGGATTTAGTCAATATTCGCGATGAGATGGTGGGTGCTTTGGCACAGGCATTATATTTATTGCGTTTGAAGTAATTCGTGACGGTCACGGTCACTCCGACTTCTGTATCACGATTACCTACATCCACCACAGCATAAACTCGAGAGAATACGCTTAAATAATCCTCTCTGGGGTGCGGGTGCGGGTGCGGGTGTGCTGGATTGTGACGGGGAGGTATGTGTCATCGACACCGTCGTCTCTGTATCTGTTTCCTTAATAGAATATTCGATTTCTTCGGCGGTCAGCAGTTTATCTAATGCCTCTGTCTGGTCTTTGTTAAAGTCGATAATTGCTTCGATAATGTTCTGGATGACCCCGGTTGTCATAAGATTTTGTAAATATTGGCGGACTTCCTCGGTGTCTGTGTGATGTTGAATCATATACTCGATGAGTTCCTGGACTTCTTGTGCGGAAATATGCGCGATAGAGATGGACGCAGAGCACGAACGCTGCATTTCTATTGCTAGAATGATATATGAGAAAAAGGTGTGAAGTGTGATTTTCTTAGAGAAGTTCTTATCTCTCGACAGTTTAAGTTGAAGCGCGTTCATTGCTTTTGATGTTGGGGGTTGTGATATCTGTTCTTGTGTCGACGGGGGTGTCGCTTGCATTGACGGCTGCGACGACGGCTGCGAGTCTTGCTGTGAATCTGACAGTAGCGACGGCTCAACTAGGATATGCGTATCTTCGTCCGCGGCAGAAGCAGCAGAATGTTCCTGACCCAGCGGAGACTCTGGTTCTTTCTGAACCAGATTAGTATCTACCAATTCGATATTCTCTTCCGGGTCAGACAATACGCCGTAATCATTTCCTTCCGTTCGTAATGGATTTCCCGACGCTGACGCTAACACCGACGCTGACGGTGAAGACGACGACAGCGACGGTGAAGACGGCGATGGAATGCTTCCTCGTTTATGTTTTTTGTTACCCATTATAGATTGTTGTATTATATACTAATATAATAATTCCTTTATTTACAAATCACTCGAATACAATATTACCTCTATGTCGGTCGGTCGGTCGTCGGTCGGTCGTCGGTTACTGCTGTTGTTGCTTTTTCGTGGCCGCCGCCGCCGCTGCCGCTTGTGCTTCTTTGATTTGTTTGACGACTTCTGCCCGGTCTTTCACACGGTCATTTTCAGTGAGAAACACGGTGACTTCGTTCCGTATTTTGTCTGTGATGGTGCTCAATGAAATGAATGTGCGGCGGCATGTTTCCGGGCTGAGAATGTTGCGAAGAGCGTGAGCAGATGAATTTGTGATGTTGGCGTGTTGCGATGGAACGCCGGGTGGTTCTGTTTTTGTGAAGTCGCATTTGAAGAGGCCGCCGCCGATATTGTTGTATTTCATTTTTGGTTCAATGCGGCGGATTTCTTTCGTGAGTTCGGCATTCCAATGTTTCAAATCGAGATACCGGTCTTTTGCGTCAATGTAGATTTGGTCATTGCCCGGCGTTTTGTCGATGAAAGCATTGTGAGTGGCGAGTTCAGCGGCTTCTTCTTGTTGGGTCACATCAATGCGCATGATGCGTAGTTCTTGGAATGTCACGCTGTCGTGAACATTGAGTTTCACGCGAAATTTGCGGATGGATTGTTTGAGAAGTTGAAAGTCTTGAAGTGACATCATCGTCGGGTTTTTTTCGATTTGTTTTTGAAGTTCGTCGAATGCGTTTTTCACTTGTTTGTTCGGATCCCGCGAAACCCATATTTCCTGGTGAAGAGTCGTGTTTGGAATAAAACATGCTTCCAAATTAATAGTTTTCATCTGCGATTTCAACGCCTCTATCGATTCGTCGATTTTTTTTGCTTTCGGCGAAGACAATTCCGCGTTTGACATCTTCTTATCCTTCTTCATTTCTTCGCCCAACACATCCTCCAATTCCAAATTAAACTTATTAATCTGTTTTAGCAAATTGTTGTTGTGCTCTATCTTACAGGTGATATCATCAAATATTTCCTGTGGGATGTGCGACTGCTGAATGTAGAAATTGCCTATTTTATCCACATCTTCTGCCAAATAAATGGTCGGTCCATCCGTCAAGGTGTGCGCGTCCACCGTAGTAAGCAATATGTTGCCATGCATTGCCGATGTTTCTCTGGCAAGTTCCAGCGTGGTTTTCTCTCTGCCGCGCGAATGCGAGACACTTGTGGTTCGTGCAAATACAGTTGTGCTAGCACTGATGCTTGCACCACTACCATCCACACTCACCGACTTTTTAATGTGCACACTATTCCACTTGGCAAGCGAATCCACCATCGCATTGTGTATGAACGACCATCGCGCCTCGTCAATCTGTTTCAACAGTGCAATGTAGTACAACTTGATGCTGTTCATCTTGATTTTTTGTATGGAATTGTCGAAATATGCTTCCGCACTATAGTCTTCGTGAATGTCTCCTGCCCGTGTCAAATAGTCAATAAAGCGAACCACTTCGCCCAAATCAAAATATCGCAACAATGTCCTGTTTTGGTCGCAATATTCCGCACACTCGATCATCTTCCGGTAATCCTTGTGCAATATGTGCGGGCAACTGCAATACCCCATCTTGTTTAGAATCGTGATCGACTTCTTGCAATCATAACTGTTTATTTCCGTCACCACAACATTGTCAAATCTCGCGCGGAAATCGTCTATTACAGGTTGCAATTCGCCCGTCGTGGGCAACGTTGCCGATGACAACACCATATTCGGAATCTTATTCTCTGCCCAATTCCTGTGTGTGATCTCGTGCAACTCGTTTGTCTCATCCGTGTCGTCCATACCAATGGTGGGTTCGTCCCAATAAGTCACCATGGTGTGCGCCTTGTTGAATGACAACATGTAGTGCATCGCGGTCAAATACGACTTTGCATCGCATATCATGATTTCCACTTTGTTGCCCACACTGTTGTCCACTTTGCCGATTCCGCCCGACTTCTTATCAATCTTGTATGATAAC
>RGCF01000280.1 GCA_009919265.1 Bacteroidota bacterium
CTTCCACTGTAACAGGTCCCACGGGTAAAACAGGCCCAACGGGTTCTACAGGGCCTTCATCTACTGTAACAGGTCCCACGGGTGAGACGGGTCCAATAGGTGATACAGGAGCTACAGGAGCTGATTCTTTTGTAACAGGTCCAACGGGCGAAACAGGTTCTACAGGTCCTACAGGTCGCACAGGCCCTACTGGTTTTACAGGCCCGGCCGGCACAGCTACAAATACGGGTGCTACAGGTCGCACAGGTCCCACAGGTCCCACAGGATTAGTAGGATTTACAGGTTCAACAGGTCCAACAGGCCCTACTGGCTCTACAGGTTATACGGGCCCAGCAGGAACAGCTACAAATACGGGAGCCACAGGTTTCACGGGATCTACAGGTCCTACAGGGCTTGGTGTAACAGGTCCCACGGGTCCTGTGGGACGCGCCGGCACAGCTTCCAATACAGGTGCCACCGGTGAAACAGGTCCCACAGGTTGGACAGGCCCAGCAGGAACAGCCACAAATACGGGAGCCACAGGTTTCACGGGACCGATAGGTCCCACAGGTCTCACAGGTGCTACAGGCCCCACGGGTCGCACAGGTCCTACTGGTTTACCAGGATCTGCCGTGAATACGGGAGCGACGGGTAATACGGGTCCTACAGGAATTTTTGGCCCTACTGGACGCATAGGCCCCACGGGTGTAACAGGCGCAAGAGGACCCGTCGGATGTACAGGTTGGACAGGTCCCGCAGGCACAGCTTCCAATACGGGCGCGACAGGTGAAACGGGTCCAAAGGGTGACACGGGAGATATGGGTGACACGGGTCCTGCGGGAGATGCCACAAATACAGGTGCGACAGGTCCCACCGGTTGGACCGGATGTAGAGGCCCAACAGGCGATCCTGGCCCACCAGGAGAAGTAGGCGCACAAGGATATCAAGGACTTCCTGGTATCGCCACAAATACGGGAGCGACGGGTAATACGGGTCCTGCCGGCACAGCCGCGAATACGGGAGCTACAGGCCCCACCGGTATCACGGGAGATATCGGTCCTATAGGTCCTACAGGTTCTACGGGTGATACAGGTCCTACAGGATCCACCGGCCCAACAGGCAATACAGGAGCAACTGGTCCCACGGGCCCTACAGGATGGACAGGATGGACAGGTCCCGCAGGCACAGCGTCTAACACGGGCGCGACCGGTCCCACGGGCCCTACAGGATGGACAGGATGGACAGGTCCCGCAGGCACAGCGTCTAATACGGGCGCGAGCGGTCCCACGGGCCCCACAGGTCGCACAGGCCCCACCGGCCCTACGGGTTCTACAGGTGTAACGGGACCTCTCGGTAGAACGGGTCCTACAGGCGCGCCTGGTTCTGCTACAAATACGGGAGCGACGGGTCCTACAGGAACGACGGGGCCTACTGGCATACCAGGTTCTGCCGTAAATACGGGAGCTACTGGCCCCACCGGTGTGACGGGAAGAACCGGTCCCACAGGTGTAAGTGGCCCTACGGGACCTGTGGGGGCAAATGGTCGCACGGGCCCTACGGGCCCCGCAGGCACAGCGTCTAATACGGGCGCAACCGGTCGCACAGGCCCCACCGGCCCTACTGGGACTTCTTTTACGGGTCCCACCGGTGCTGGAAAAACGGGCCCAACCGGCTATAGAGGACCCACGGGCGACGCTGGTCCTCGTGGTTGCCAAGGTCTGACGGGTCCTACAGGATGTCTCGGTCCTACCGGGCCAGCAGGTCAGCATGGAGATGTTGGCGCACAAGGAGATCCTGGAGTGACGGGTCCTATGGGTAAAACGGGGCCCACGGGCCCTACAGGTCGCACAGGTCCCACAGGAGCTGCATCAACCATTACGGGTCCTACAGGTCGCACCGGTGCTACAGGTCCTATAGGAACAGGTCCTACTGGCCCTACTGGAGCTGCATCTACCATTACAGGTCCTACAGGTTCTATCGGATCTACTGGTCCCATCGGAACAGGGCCTACAGGTGCCACAGGAGCTGCGTCTACCATTACAGGTCCTACAGGTCGCACCGGTGCCACGGGCCCCATAGGAACAGGCCCCACCGGTGCCACAGGCCCCACAGGTTTACAGGGTTCTGCTACAAATACAGGTGCGACCGGTCCCACGGGCCCGACAGGTAGAACAGGTCCAGCAGGAACGGCTACAAATACAGGTGCCACAGGATGTACAGGAGACACCGGTCCCACAGGTGATAAAGGTGATCAAGGAGATTCAGGAGAAGTAGGACCACGAGGTGCATCCGGTGCGACGGGTCCAACAGGCCCTAATGGATCTGCTACAAATACCGGTGCCACAGGAGCTACAGGTGCGCGGGGATCTACTGGTGCCACAGGTGCGCAGGGTTCTACAGGGGCAACTGGATTTGGAGCCACGGGTCTAACGGGCCCCACGGGTGCGACGGGTCCTATAGGCACAGGTCCTACAGGATTTGGCGCGACAGGCCCTACAGGAAGTCGTGGACCTACAGGATCTTTCGGTCTAGCTGGACCTACTGGTTATACGGGAGATACAGGTGTAACAGGCTCAACGGGCCCTACAGGTTGGACAGGGGCAACGGGTGATCAGGGAATTCCTGGAGAGGCCACAAATACTGGTGCCACGGGATATACGGGCCCTACGGGAAACACAGGTCCTACGGGAAACACAGGTCCTACAGGAAACACAGGTCCTACGGGAAACACAGGTCCTACAGGTTGGACGGGTGTAACAGGTCCAACAGGCTTTACTGGCTGGACGGGTCCAGCTGGATTTGGTGATACGGGATATACAGGTTTTACAGGTTGGACAGGTCCTACAGGTTTGACAGGTCCTACAGGACAAACAGGATGGTCGGGCCCCACAGGTTTTACAGGTTGGACAGGTTGGACAGGTCAGACAGGTTGGACGGGCCCCACTGGATTCGGTTCTACGGGTTTTACAGGTCCTACAGGGCGCACGGGTCCTACAGGTCTCGGCGCGACAGGTCCTGTAGGTAGTCAAGGAGTAACAGGTCCTACGGGGCGTGTCGGTGCGAGGTCCAGCGGGCAGTTCCACGAATACGGGTGCAACAGGTCCCACGGGTATAACAGGACATACAGGGTGGACGGGGCTTACGGGTCCCACAGGTAAAGATGGGGCAGCTACCAATACGGGTGCTACTGGCCCCGCGGGTTTTAATGGAACGGCGGGTGCGACAGGACCCACAGGTAAAGATGGGGCAGCTACAAATACAGGTTCGACGGGTCCCACAGGTCCCACAGGGCCCACAGGTGGCACAGGTCCTACGGGGTTTAATGGAACGGCGGGTGATACAGGACCCACGGGTGTGACAGGATATACCGGTGTCACAGGTTTTACAGGTCCTACAGGGCGCACGGGTCCTACCGGCTTGACAGGACCAACCGGTAAAGATGGTGTAGCTACCAATACAGGTGCTACCGGTGCCACAGGTCCAGGCGGCGTAGCTACAAATACGGGTGCTACCGGCCCTACAGGCTACGGATCTACAGGTCCTACAGGGCCCAGCTGGGACTGCCACAAATACAGGTGCCACAGGAGATACAGGCCCCACCGGCTCTACAGGATATACTGGCCCAGCTGGGACTGCCACAAATACAGGGGCCACAGGAGATACAGGCCCCACCGGCTCTACAGGCTACGGTGCTACAGGTCCAACCGGCAGAGACGGAGCTGCCACGAATACGGGTGCGACGGGTCCTACCGGTGATACAGGAGTAACAGGTCCCACGGGTCTAGACGGAGCTGCCACGAATACGGGTGCGA
>RGCF01000029.1 GCA_009919265.1 Bacteroidota bacterium
TTCAGTATCAGTTTGACGCAATATGTCAACCACATGACTACCAATGAATCCGGTAGCTCCGGTAACCAATGTCTTCATTGATCATTCTCCGATTGTATAGTGGATCCATCAGGAAGTACGATTGTATAATCAGCGGTAGTTTCACCTTTGCTAATTCTTCTCAATTTACTTTGAAGTAGTGTTCTTTTTAATTGGCTGAGTCTATCAGTAAAGTAAATTCCATTGAGATGATCTATTTCATGTTGCATCACTCTTGCCAAAAGACCATCGGCCTCTATTGTTTGAGGTTGAATCTGTTCATTGTAAAATTGAACTTGTATTGCCTCAGGTCGTAAAACTAATTCCCTGAGATGGGGTAAACTCAAACACCCTTCTTCATAATCAGTTTCTTCATCGGAATAATATGTTATTTCTGGGTTTATCATGACTAGTGGTTTTACTTGTTCATAGCCCTCTACAGGTGAGATATCGATAACTGTGAGAGCCAAGGGTGAACCAACTTGATTTGCCGCTAAACCGATACCTTCCGCTTCATGCATGGTTTGCTTCATATCTTCAATAAACTGCAAGATTGAATCATCAATATGTTCAATCTTTACAGCTTTCTTTTTCAAGATTGCATGGTCATAGACATATATGGGTAAGATACTCATGTATCAAAATCCAAGTTGTTGTAATGTTTCGGACATTTCTTTCAAAAAATGTGGTTGAACATTGGCTATTCTAGATTGAGACGGATAGAATGTCAATGTACCAAGTGATTTTACATTATTAGATTCAAAATCAGAAGAATACAAAAGTGAAACTTCTTCAGGCCTATAAGGATTATCGCAATCAGTTACTATGAAAGTGCAACCATATACTTGTTTTTCTGAAAGATTACCTGAAAACTCCATTTCTGGAAGGAGAGTAAATGGAATAGAAAGATATACCTCATATCCGTCTTTTCTCTTCTTAAGATTATACTCCTTCGTCAGTATTCTTTTAATACCAGTCTTTTTCTCAATGATTGAAACACTGGATTGCTGTGGATTTGTAAATGAAGGGATCAACTCCAAAACATATGTTTCTTTCTCTTTTTGAGAGAGTTGCCTCTCTTTTCTTTCTGGGTCATAGCCAGGTCGGATTGTTGATAGCAAGATTGAAATCTTATCCTGAATACATGTATCGCATACTTTCTCTGTCAGCGTATCATCTTTGATAAGCATTCTAATATTCCAAATGCTATCGTCAAAAGTACTCTCTGTAATCATCATCGAAGCATCTGTAGGTCCTCTCCAAAAGAAAGCACCTTTTCCTACATCATCTGCTTTATTGATATAATAAGGCCCTGCAAAGCATGGAATGATATGTTCATCTTTTCGAAATACAGGAATATCCTGAAAAAAATGATAGTAAGAGGTTTCTTCTGATCTTGTTGAGAAGACATGAATGCTATTTCTTCTCTGAACATGGTCTTTGAACACCTCCATAGTCTGATTCCCAATTCGAGAGGTTGAGAATGTATCAGCTTCAAAAAATATTCCATGTCTAAAAGCATATCCAACAATATTCCAATTGAATTGCTCTTTCTTGGAAGTTACATAACATGTAGCATTTTTTATCGCAACTCCAACTTCAAGAGGTGAATCTATATAGCCTCTTGTCAATGAACCAACCGGGGTTAATGTGCCGTTTATATCTACAAAGAAAAAAATAGAGCATTGTTTTGATTGTTCTTTCGCATATCGCACAACGCATGCAATGTCATTGTGCTCATCTGAAGAATAATCCCCAATATCCCAACTCCAAACTCTTGCCTTTTCATTGATTCCTATCGCTTCTACTACATCATTTATCAGTTCAGGATCATAGTAATCAGATAGTTTTTGCTCGAATTCCTTCATAGTTGCACCTGATTGTGTAAACACAGGGGTGCATATCAGAAAAAAGAGACATATGATCATTGTCATATTCATCAGTCAATGGTTTCGAGAATAGTTTGGTAAAGTGAAGTTGGCGATTCTTTTAGTCTAGCTCCAAACTGAGACACTACTTTAGATGATGCCATGGAGGCAAGATGACCAGATCGTAAAACTGAAAATCCTTGAGTAATACCATACATAAAAGCACCTGCAAACATGTCTCCTGCTCCAGTTGTATCTACTGCAGTTGTTTCATAAGCAGGAATTACAGCATGCTGACCATTGTAAAAGATATCAGCACCTTTTTTGCCTTTAGTCATGACAACATGCGGAAATGCTTTAATCAATGCTTGGAATGCATCATTTTCACTGTCTTGCCCGGTAAAAGCACATGCTTCAGCATCATTGCAAAAAACCAAATCTGTTGAATTGGAAATTTCTGATACAATATCTCTAAAGACTTGAACAACAAAAATGTCAGAAAATGTAAATGCAATCTTTGTATTATGTTTTTTTGCCAATTGAACTGCTTCTTTTATGGCATCTGCCCCGCCCGGTTCGGTTAATCTATATCCTTCAATGTATAGCCATTCAGATCTAGAAATCGTTTCTTCGACGAGGTGATCGCGATTATATGTGCTATTGACACCCAATGAGGTCATCATTGTTCTCTCTGCATCAGGTGTAATGAGAACAAGGCATGTTCCTGTTTTGGAATTTGGAATGCATTCGGCTTCCAATTGAATCCCCAATTCTTGAAATTCGCTCGCATAGAATGCACCTAATGCATCATCGCCTAAAATAGTTTTATATGCAGCCTTGCCACCAAATTGTCCGATGGCTATAATTGTATTTGCAGCAGATCCACCACTTGATTGATGATGTGAGCTATCCGATAAAGATTGAATGACATGAGATTGTTCATTCTCTGAAACCAAAGCCATAGAGCCCTTGGTTAAACCTAAAGTTGCAAATGTTGCATCACTGATAGCAAATTCAATGTCTACAAGTGCATGGCCAATGCCACAAACATGGATATCTTTCATGAATGGAATATGAATGATGAATTGGGTTGTTATACTGCATCACAAAAATACGCAATCGCGATGTAAAATGAAGTGCTTCATTCATCCTTTCTTACATGAAGTAGGTTGTTTTTATTGGTAATTACAATGAAAATTATGTATAATTGCCATATACTGAAATTTCATGTTAAGAGTGCAGCTCTCTTTTCATGGTGAATAAGAAATCATATCTGTTTGAATAGTGCGGATACTACATGTATCAACCCTTACCTGAAAAACTACATTATCCTGATCTTGAAAAGGAGATACTTTCCTTTTGGGATGCGCATGCAATCTTTGAACAAACGCTGAATGCAAGAAAAGATTCAAAGATCTTTAGTTTTTTTGAGGGCCCTCCTACTGTAAATGGAAATCCTGGCATTCATCATTTGATGGCAAGAACGGATAAGGATCTTGTTTGCAGGTATAAGACAATGACCGGCCATTATGTGCGACGTCAAGCAGGCTGGGATACGCATGGTTTGCCTGTTGAAATAGCTGTTGAAAAGCAATTGGGGTTGGTCAATAAGTCTGAAATCGAAGAAATGGGAATTGATAAATTCAATGCAACCTGCAGAGAATTTGTATTGAGCAATATTGACAGAGACATGGGTTGGGGAGAATTCACTAAAAGGATGGGATATTGGGTTGATATGAACACAGCCTATATCACATGTACCAATGACTTTGTTGAATCTGTTTGGTGGGCCTTGAAAACTTTTTTTGACAAAGGCCTGATCTATAAAGGGTATAAAGTAGTACCTCAATCACCTACAATAGAGACTCCATTAAGTTCGCATGAATTGTCTTTGGGCTATCGTGAGGTGAAAGATCCAAGTGTCTATCTTAAAATTGCCATTCTCGCCTCCCCACTTCCTGAATTGGTAGGGGCATCGATTCTTGTATGGACAACTACTCCTTGGACATTGTTTTCAAATGTTGCTTTAGCTGTTGGAAATGACATTGATTATGTATTAGTAGAGAGCAAATCCAGCGAATCTGATTCTAATCGTTATGTGATTGCTCAATCATTGGTAGGACTATTGGGTGATGAGAGTACGGTTATCAAGACCTTCAAAGGTCGAGATATCATTGGAAGTAGATATGAACAGATATTTCCTTATTGTGAAGTTGATATAAATGCTCACCCACATGCTCTCACAGTTTTACCAGCAACATTTGTATCGACCGAAGATGGAACCGGTGTTGTGCATATTTCACCGGCATTTGGTGTTGACGATTTCGAATTATCAAAGCAGTATAACCTTCCTGTTTTGCAGCCTGTAAGCCCCAATGGACATTTCACTGAAGAAATAACACCATTTGCTGGAAGGGCAATAAAAACCTTCAAATATGCTGATCATGTTGAAGATGGAGCCGATAAAGACATAATCAAGGCACTGAAAGCAGCTAGTAAAATCTATAAATCTGCTTTCGACTATGTCCATAGTTATCCTCATTGTTGGCGTACAGATAATCCGGTCATGTATTATGCTAGGAATTCTTGGTTTATAAAATCTCCAGCATATAAGCAGTCTATGATTGATCTAAATAAGACAATCCATTGGCAACCTCAAGAGATTGGGACAGGCCGTTTTGGAAATTGGCTCGAGGAAGTTAAAGATTGGTCACTGAGTAGAGATAGATTTTGGGGTACTCCGCTACCGATTTGGGTGAGTGAAGACAAGGAAGACATGTTTGCCATTGGCTCAATAGAGGAATTGTGTCAGGGAGAATACGAATGCGAAGATGGAAGTCTTGTTCCGGTTTCGCAGGCTCCAATTCCAATTGATTTGCATAGACCATTTGTGGATAATGTCCTTTTCAATAAAAATGGGAAGATCTATCGTAGAACCACCGAGGTGATAGATGTATGGTTTGACTCAGGCTGCGTTCCATTTGCCCAGTTCCATTACCCATTTGAAAACAAAGATCTTTTTGAGTCTCAATTCCCTGCTGATTTCATTTCAGAGGGTATAGATCAAACCAGAGGATGGTTTTACACATTACATAATATCGCTACTGCTTTATTTGAAAAACCTGCATTTAAAAATATCATCGTAAATGAGCTGGTTTTGGATAAAAATGGCTTAAAAATGTCAAAAAGCCGTGGTAATACCGTTGACCCATTCAGCATGATGGATCAATATGGCGCAGATGCAGTACGATGGTATTTCATGGTTAATAATCCACCATGGAGACCGACACTCTTCAATGAATCGGATATAGCCAAAACAGTTATAGCAGATTTCTTCCGCACTGTGACTAATACATATTCATTCTATGCATTGTATGCTAATATTGATGAAATAGATGGTAATGAACCTGAAATACCTATCAATGAATGCCCTGAGATCGATAGATGGATAATGTCAAAAGTTCATACAGTGTTGCGCCAATATCACCATTATATGGGAACATATGATGTTTTCAGAGCGTGTAGAACTGTACAAGAATTCATGATAAATGATGTTTCAAATTGGTATGTGCGAAGAAATAGAAGAAGATTTTGGAAGGGTGAAAAGGATAATGACAAGATTGCCGCTTATCAAACATTGCGAAGTGTGATGATCCATGTATTGTCAATGATGGCACCTGCTGCCCCATTTTTACCTGAAGTATTGTACAGAAAATTAAGAGTATCTTCGGATGTCCCATCCATTCATATGAAACTATTGTCTGATGGAGAAGCATCTCTGATCGATTCAGATTTAGAAAGAAGAATGGCATTAGCTCAAACAATTGTCTTTTTAGCAAGATCCTTAAGAGAAAAATCAAAAATCAAAACACGCCAACCGTTAAAAAGAATTCTGATTCCAGTCATCTCGCCTCAACAAAGACGAGATATTCAGGCAGTAGAATCAATTATAAAAGATGAAATCAACATTAAGGGCGTGGACTATGTGAGCGAAGAGGCAGGTATCGTAAAAAGGTCTGTCAAAGCCAATTTCAAGGTATTAGGCAAGCGTTTCGGCAAGCAAACACAAGCCATTGCAAATGTTATTTCTGCATTAAATGATCAGCAAATCAAAATACTTATCCAAGAACAATCTATAATGATTCATTTTGAAGGAACGGAGTGCACTATTTCTTTACATGAGGTTGATATCATTACCCAAGATATGGAAGGTTGGTTAGTGGCAAATGAGGGTTCATTAACTGTTGCACTCGATACAGAAATAGATGAAGAGCTAAAACAAGAAGGTATTGCTCGTGAATTTGTAAATCGAATTCAGAACCTCAGAAAGAACATTGGACTTCAAGTCACTGATAGAATTAATGTAAAATTTTTTGCATCAAAAGAAATTTGTGATGCAATTATCAAATTATCTGATTATGTTTGTAATGAAATTTTGTGCGTGACATGCGAGCGTGTTGATTCACTTGATGAAAATGCTCACATTCTTGAAATAGATCAAGACCAAATTTTGGTAAGCATATCAAAGTTTCATTGATAACAGAAAAAGTAAATGCATCCCGCATTTAGTTTTGTTTTGTTTTATTATTTAAGGTGTATGCTGTATGGCCTCAACTAAGAAACCGGCAGCAAAGAAAGCGGCTAAACCAGCTGCTAAGAAAGCAGCAAAGCCAGCTGCAAAGAAAGCAGCTAAGCCAGCTGCTAAGAAAGCAGCTAAACCAGCTGCTAAAAAAGCTGCTAAACCAGCAGCAAAGAAAGCAGCTAAACCAGCTGCTAAGAAAGCTGCTAAACCAGCAGCGAAAAAAGCTGCTAAACCAGCAGCAAAAAAAGCAGCAAAGCCGGCAGCTAAGAAGAAAGCAGCTAAGCCAGCAAAGAAAGTAGCGGCAAAACCGGCAGCTAAGAAAAAAGCAGCAAAGCCGGCAGCTAAGAAAGCAGCAAAACCGGCAGCTAAAAAGAAAGCAGCCGTAAAAAAAAAGTAAGTCCAAGTAAAGGACCGAAATCTGCTAAAGTCACAACTAAGAAGCAAGTAAAGCCTGTGGCTAAGACGACTTCTAAGAAGTCATCTGTTTCTACAAAAAAAGTTGTGAAGTCATCTTCAGCTTCTGTTCATACAAAAGCTGTAAAAAAACAAGCGAAGCCAGTTGTCAAGGCTACCAAACCGGTAGACTCGAAGCAATCGGC
Organism: Bacteroidota bacterium; assembly: GCA_009919265.1. Lineage (GTDB taxonomy): Bacteria > Bacteroidota > Ignavibacteria > Kapaibacteriales > UBA961 > UBA961. The sequence continues at coordinate 7,068 of RGCF01000029.1, forward strand.
TTCGCTTTCTGTTTCTAAAAAACAAATCTCAAAGAATAAGACAGAAAAAGCAAGCACAGAGCCATCAGTCAAAGTAGTTGCCCAAAAATCTTTGACTCCTACTAAGGACAAAAAATCTGCTGGCAATAAAGTCGAATCGCCCAAGAAGGCCAAGCAGTCTGATGCACCACCAATTCCCGATGAACCTGGTATCGATTTGGGAATACCCATGCCTCCACTTCAGTTAAACCTTCAAGAAAAGAAACCAGCAGGCAGATCAAAATCTGGTAATAAAGCATCTGAGAAACCTACTGCTGCGGGCTTAGAAGCTATGAAAATGCCTGAAGGAAAAGGTGCTGCTGCCTTTGCTATGCATCCAAAAGAGGAAAAGCCAATTATTATTCCATCCAAGAAGAAGGTAAAATATTCTGATTCTGATCTTAAAATGTTCAAACAGCATATTTTGAATATCAAGGAAGATGCATTAGACGAGATGCGTATGCTTAGGGAACGTCTGGAAGACCTAACCAATGCTGAATTAGCATCCGAATCAATGATCTATTCAGTTCACATGGCTGAACAAGGATCTGAAGCATTGGAAAAGGAAAAAACCTATGCCCAAATGAACAGAATCATTGATTATATCAAAAAACTAGATGATGCATTAAAGCGCATTGAAGATAAAACCTATGGAATCTGTAAAGAATGTAACATCTTGATTGCCAAGGCTAGGCTTCTTGCTGTGCCTATCACATCGCAATCAGCTTCATTCAAAATTCATGGAAGATGTCCGGAAAATGGAGTTGACATTATCTCTGGTAGAAATGAATGATTGACAAGCCCAAGTATGGAGGTTCTACACTCTATCTGATTATCGCATTTTTTCTTGTCCTATTGGACCAAGTGACCAAAATCTTTGTAAAAGGCTTTAATCTATTGGGTTTCCTTCATTCAGGTATGCATATTGGAGAAAGTTTTCCAATCATCGGCGATGCAGTAAAAATCACATTTGTCGAAAACCCTGGTATGGCATTTGGAGTTGAATTTGGTTCAGGGAAAATCTTCTTGACATTGTTTTCTCTGATTGCTTCAATTGGATTGATATTCTACCTGAGATCACTAAATAAAGCCCATATATATGTAAGAATTGCAATTATGCTCATTTTATCAGGTGCCTTTGGTAATTTTATTGATAGAATGTTCTATGGCGTATTCTATGGCGAAGGTCCCCTATTCTATGGCTTGGTTGTAGATTTCATACAGATTGACATACCTGATATCACTATAGGTTCATTAACATATACGCATTGGCCGGTTTTCAATATTGCAGATTCATGTGTCACCATTGGTATGATTCTGTTGATTATGTTTAATAAATACCTTCCTTATCCATTTACTTCAACAACACAAGCATTAGAGGAAGATGGTGGACAGCAATAATCAATATCCTGACTATGTTGAAAAGGTTATTGAACTCATTGTGTCAAAAGGTCAAGAACCAATACGTCTCGATGTATATATCACAAATGCTATTGCAAATGCCACCAGAAATAAGGTGCAACAAGCAATAGATGATGGACAAGTAACCGTTGATAAAATCCCAAGAAAAGGGTCTTATAAGATAAAGCCAGGTGATACTATAACATGTGTATTCATGCGACCTCCACCATTGGAGTTATTGCCAGAACAAATCCCTCTTGACATCATCTTTGAAGATGAATATCTCTTAGTTATCAATAAACCTGCTGGATTAGTAGTACATCCTGGATTTGGGAACAGGTATGGTACGCTTGTCAATGCAGTGTTATGGCATATAGGTTACCGAGAAGCTATTCCTCTTGCAGAGTTTTCAGATGAGAATGAAGAAGAGGAAGAATCACTACCAACAGATGATTTCCTTCATGCTGTGGTGACCAATGACGACATGCTACGTCCTGGAATCGTCCATAGATTGGATAAAGATACATCCGGACTTATGGTAGTTTCAAAGCAATCATCTATCACTCCCCATTTAACCAAGCAATTTGCAGATCGAACTGTTCAAAGAGAATATATTGCCTTGGCATGGGGAATTGTAAAGAAAGATCACGATATCATAGAGAATCAACTTGCCCCGTCGCCTAGAAATAGGAAAGTTTTTACCGTTGTCAGTAAAGGTGGTAAGATGGCAAAAACAGAGTATAAAGCTCGTTCTAGAGGCCCATTTGCAACATTACTGCAACTTAAATTACATACAGGGCGGACACATCAAATACGTATCCATTGCGCACACATGCATCATCCGCTCATAGGGGATGCCTCTTATGGAGGTAATGTTATAGCATATTCGGGCTTGCAGTCTCATATAGTTAAAGCAAAAGCACAGGAATGCATAAATAGTATGCAAAGGCAAGCATTGCATGCCAGAATGCTAGGTTTTCAGCACCCAATTACTCAACAGCAATTACTCTTTATACAGCCTCCCCCATCAGATTTTATATCCGTTGCTGAATTAGCTGAAATCCCTATACCAAATGATTTAATGGTAACTCATCCAACTGAAAAATAACCTAGACTGAACACTTAAAGATTTTTGTATTTTTATGTAAAATTCGGAGTAGAGAAGGTGAAGTTTTACATAATAGCGCTAATCTTTAGTTTTAGTACGATATTCAGTCAGCAACCTCCAAATCAAACTTGGTATTTTGGAAAGTTTGGTGGCTTGCGCTTTACAAACACAATCCCTTCTCCAATAACAGGAAAATTGGACACATGGGAAGGTTGTGCTGTTTTTTCAGATCCAGCAACTGGAAATCCAATTCTCTATTCTGAAGGAAAAAAGTTATATAAACCAGACGGATCTGTAGTAACTGGTGGTGATTCTATTAAAAGCGGGATTTCATCAACTCAGTGTTGCATATTTATTCCCGATCCGGCAAATGCACAAAGAGTGTATCTCTTTACAGCGCCAGATTTAACAGGTGTTGGTGCAACCGAGACAAGATCCTTCTATTCGCATATCGATTTTCAGGGTACTCCTTCAATCCTAACTTCAAATGTTGTCCTTCAAGATAAAATGTCAGAAAAAATTGCAGGAACGCAACATTGTGCAGACAACTCATATTGGGTACTCTATCATCATAAATCTGAAGCTAAGATTTATGCATATAAAGTCACTACAACTGGTGTCTCAGGTACCCCCGTAATTTCGTCATATAGTAATAACAATAACTTCTTTAATGTTGGCGCAATGAAAGTGTCACCTGATGGTTCGAAACTCGTTGTTACTTCAGAAGCTGATGGCATTAGTTATTTACAAACGATTGTCTTATTTGACTTTAATTTGCAAACAGGGCAAGCAACGAATCCGAAATTTATTGCAAAGAATAAATGCTATGGAAACTATGGCGCCGCTTTTTCACCAAATAGCAAGAAATTATTTACTACTGGTGCACTAGATAAACAGCAATCATCTGAAGCTGCATTGTTTGAATTTGACCTTGTTTCAGATAATGAAGCTACAATCGCATCTTCAATGTGGACATTACCACTTGGAACAAGAAAATTATTCGGAATGCAATTAGGACCGGATGGTAAAATATATGTTATAGCGGATAGGCCCAACCAGCTCGACGTAATAAATAGACCAAATAAAATGGGAGCCGAGATAGATTATGCAACAAATGTGTTAAATCAATCTGCAAAAACAGTCTTGGGTTTACCAACCATGATTGATTATAACTTAGGAATCAGTATTGATACCGTCTTTGCTTGCCCAAGTTCAGGTATTGCTATAGGGTCTCCTGCAATGCCCGGATATTCATATGCCTGGACACCTTCCATCGGGTTGAATAATGCAATGATTGCAAATCCAATTGCAAAGCCCACTCAACCCACTACCTATACAGTGTTTATTACAAACCCATACGGTTGTCAAACGAAACAAATCATTCATGTTGGACTTTTACAACCTGTTAATGTCAATTATGAAGTACCTAGTAGTATTTGCAAAGGTGGAAAAGTACAATTAAAAGCTAGCGGCGCAATGCGCTATTCCTGGTTTCCTTCTTATGGTTTATCAGCGACAAATATTGCTAATCCATATGCTAGTCCAGATTCAACCACCACCTATTATTTAGTAGCATCCAACTCTGTGTGCTCAGATACTATTCCTATTCGAGTCGATGTTGCGCCTCAACCAATGGCTGATGCTGGAGCAGATAAATCTACTTGTCCGGGTGGTAGTGTTGAAATCGGAACAAACCCAAAATCTGGACATTCTTATTATTGGTCACCGGAGCAGTATGTGTCAAATGCTTTTCTTTCAAAAACAAATGCCAGTCCCCCAACGGATAATTTCCCATTTATTTTGAAAGTAACGAATGAATATGGATGTGTATCTTTTGACACCGTATTTGTAAAAATAGAGAATAATTTGGTTGCCAAAACTTCATCTGATACTACAATTTGTAGAGGTGATGCTTTGCAATTACGAGCATCCGGAGGAAGTAAGTATCGTTGGTTTCAAGGTGCAAATATTTCTGACACGAATTCTTCCACTCCAATCGTAAGTCCCGCTACTAATACAACATATGGAGTCATTGTTTCGAGTGGATTATGTGTAGATACGGCTTTTGTTGTTGTTAATGTAATACAAGCTATCACTGCAAATGCTGGTAAAGATCAGTCAACATGTCCTGGTGAATCAGTAACATTAGGAATACCTTCCCAAAATGGTGCATCATATACATGGAATCCACCAATATATCTTAATAATTCTAAGAGTTCTAACCCAACATGTACCCCAACTGCATCTACAGAGTATGTATTAACAGTAACTTCAAGTGCAGGCTGTATTTCTTTTGACACGGTTAAAGTTACTGTTGCTGATAAATTAGAAATTACTTTGCCTTCGGATACTGCAACTTGTCCAGGCATACCAATAACTATCAAACCTATTGGTGGTCAAACATATAAATGGTATCCACCAATTGGAATAAATGATACAAATGCATCAGAACCTGTTTTTACACCCCAACAAACAACCACATATTATGTAGAAGCTAAGAATGGTAATTGTAAAGGAAATGATTCTATTACAATCCGTATACTTCCACTACCGAATCTTCAAGCTGGACAAGATCAGTCAATTTGTACAGGTGACTCAACCTTGTTGACGGCGCAAGGAGCAACAGTGTATACTTGGTTTACAAATGCTGCCGGAGATATTGGAACTGGTAATCAATTATCTGTTAGTCCAAGTGTTTCTACACTTTATTATGTAAGGGGTTCAAATGGTGCATGTAGTGTTTTGGATAGTGTCTTTGTGACTATAAAGCCACAACCAAAAGTTTCCGCTACTGGTGATACATTGATATGTGTAGGTAATACTGCAACATTATATGCACAAGGTGCCGATACATATCAGTGGGTTGATAATGCATCAATAGTTTCAAAAAACAATGGCCAAATTTTAGTAAAGCCAATTTCTGATACATATTATGCATTCAAAGGCATAAAAGATGGTTGTACGTCTGAGATTGACAGCATACTTGTAAAAGTTCAGCAATCACTACCAATCATCAAAAACTCTGATACAATAGTGTGCAAAAATGCACCAGCTCATATTTCTATATTCCCTACTTCAGACATTATTGTTTCTGGAGATTGTAATCTCATTAGTAAAGTCAATGATTCTCTCGTAATAGTACCCAATTCGTCGGGTTATGTTATTGTAAAAGGAAATAGAAATGGTTGTAACTCCGTTGATTCAGTCTTTATCAATGTAAAAGATGTGCCGAATGTTACCCTTCCAAATGACACTACGATATGCAAAGGTTCTGATATTGAAGTAAATGTGAAATCAGGTTTGAATTATGTTTGGGAAAGTGATCGATCTTTCGATACCCTTTCACAAGAAATGATATCATTTACGAATGCATCAACTTCATTTAAGGTAAAAGTTACGGGAAATAACGGTCTTTGTTCAGCATCTGATGAAATGATAATTAATGTGAAAGATCCAATTACCATACCAATCACGCTAACATCAAATGGAGAATTAACCCCAGGCATACGATTCCCTCTCTTCCTTACTATTCCAGCAAATGTTACCAATTGCACAGTGATCATAACCTATGATACAAATGGAAGTATCATTGAATCACACAAAGTGAAATCAGGCTCAATTGTTGCAACACAATCTAATTCAGCAAAGGGTGAATATAGTCTAGAACTTTCAAATGAAAAGCAGGAGCCGTCTCAGATTGAGTTGACATTATACCCTTTATTGCCAAATGGTGATTTTTCTTCAAATACATATACATTGAAATTAGAAGACGAAAATACTAATTGTACTACGTATGAGCTAAGCAACTGTACTATACGCTATTCCCCAAGTTGCGCATGGTCATTGCGACCCGTGAATACAATGAAACCGTATCTATTCTCTGTAAGTGAAAATGTTATTCATATTCGATCTGCTTTTCAGGAACAAATGCAATGTCGTATAACAACTCTTGATGGACGAATACTCTTGCATGAAACGATGAATATGCAAGCTGGTGAAGAACGGTCAATTGCCATCCCCATGGATTTACCTGTTGGCATGTATGCTATTTCTATACATGGAATGCTTTGGAAAGAAACATATTTATATCCAAAAACTGACAAATAATCCATAGAAGCAAGCAAGTGATTCGATGACAACTGATATATATCGATTGATAGTTTTCTTTTCAATACTCATACTGATACAAGGAGGTATTGATTATTATCTGTATAAATCAATCCAACGATATGAAAAGATCTATGGATCAAGTATCTCTTCATTTCTTATTGCGTATAAATATCTTAGTTATCTCTTACTTTTTTTGCTAGTTATCACATCTATTGAACGACTCATATTGGGGAGTAATACAAATTCCGGAAGAATTCCTCAGATTCTCATTGCTCTATGGTATTTACCTAAGTACCCAATTGCAATATTTCTTTCGATTATTGATTTGTTCCGTTTTTTTCGTGTCTTGATGAGAAGGTTGCCTTATCAAAATGAAAAATACACTGAGTCTCAAATTGACTATGGTAAAAGAAAAACGCTACATTCAATCGGTTTAGGTATTGCATCAATACCCTTTTTAGCAACAGCAAAAGGCGTTTTACACACAATCTATGATGTTGAAATCCGAAGAATTGAGCTCATCATCTCACGCTTATCCCCTGTTTTTGACGGATTCCAAATTACTCAGATATCAGATATTCATACCGGATCATTATTCGGTACATCATATATAGAGCATATCATTCAAACAATCGAACAGGAATCTCCGGATATGATTACCATAACAGGAGATTATGTCAATTTTAATCCAACAGAATTTGAACCATATGTTCCATTCTTTACCAGATTAACCGCTAAACACGGTGTTTTTGGTTCTCTTGGCAATCATGATCATTATATGAATGAAGAAAATCATGAATATCTTCAATCTCTCATCAGAAAAGCTGGAATTGAGTTATTGATCAATGATGCCAGAACCTTAGAATTACATGGTGCATATCTTTCAATAGCTGGAACAGATAATACTGGATTTAATCAGCATTATGGTGATTTACTGAAAGCATGCAAGAACATTCCAAAAGGATCGCCTACAATCTTAATGGCTCATGATCCGACATACTGGAATCTTGAGATTAGGGATTCATCATTGATAGATTTAACACTATCCGGTCACACTCATGGCGGCCAAATAGGATTTGAATATCTTGGCTCAGCATTTAGTCCTGCGCAATTTGTATATGAGCATTGGGATGGTTTATATGAAGGAAATGGCAATTATCTGTATGTCAATCGAGGTTTAGGTACAGTTGGACCACCAATCAGAATTGGGATTAGACCAGAGATAACTTGTTTTACATTACGATCACCAATTGCATAGAGATGTGAATAAATTCAGAGCAATGTCTCTATTAAAGTGACTAAATTTACATATTCAACAATCATTGAATCGCTATGAAATCTATCATTTCACTGTTAATACTCTTACTATCAGTCTTTACAATTCCTGCATATTCACAACAATATCGGTTTTTACAAACAGAAATGTATGGAATGCAAGCATATGGGGGGTATCTTTCCAATTTCTATAATGCTGATTTCACTGATTTTTCAGGTATAGTATCTTGTGATAAATTCACTACTGGGTCAGGAAATGGAAGCACTTTTGGAGTACAGATCGAATTGCCTGCTTCAAATTCTATGTCTATTACGGCAGGTATAGGAATTCATGATCGTAGTGGTAGTTTAAGTGCAATGTCAAGTTTTCCAATACGATATGATGCATCTGCCAATGGTTTTACCCAAGTGAAGATGAATCAAACAATAACAACAGCAATGAATTTCCTAGAATCTCAGTTTGATGCGCGATATGTGTTTGTCGAGAAATACTCTTTTGCATTAAGAGTAGTTGGAGGTCTTAGAATTGGCTTTCCTATTAAAGGGACATATGATCAACAATCCACCATTGTAAGTCCTGAAAATGCGGGTTTTATTGTTGACAATTCAATTGTGCAGAATCGAACTTTATCTAATGGATCCATCACTACTTTTGCGGGTGTTCAAACAGGGGCTGTGTTTGGAATTGAACCGATGATTCGAATTTCCCCAACAATGCATCTGACTTCCTCTCTCTTATATGACATCCCTTTCTCATCAGTATTGACAGATGCAAGTCTGAATATTTCTGGATTAAGAGCTTTGTTTGGAATTCGTTATTCGATTCGAACCTTTGCTCCAAGTCCAAATGTCCCCTAATCAAATTAAATTCTTAGATTTCTTCATTACATCTGGTACCACCTGCTAACTGTATGATTTCATCATCATAGTGATCTGCAATGACGGCTACTGAATGTATACTCGTAATAATTTCATTCTCATCTGCATTGATTCCAGCAATCGAATGTGTAAAGCAGATTGTATCATCGAATAATAGTGAAAATGCACCAAAATGCAACTCTGCATTCTTTCTCAAAAGATATCGTAACAAGTCTTCATTGATCCTTGCACCTGATACTAATGTTGCCATGAACTCAATACATGTATCCGTATCAGTAAAAGGGCGCACAATAATCATTACCCGGGATGAACCTGCATCAATAGAGTATGATCCTTCGCTATGTTGTATATGGTCAGGATAATGAGCATTCAATACTTGCTCAACTTTTTGATGAGTAGTTTTTAGAAAAGTATCTGGTGTATGCATACGTACTCCTTATTGCTCATGTGGTGGTAGTGCATCTTTTTCACCTGAGGGCAACTTCCCCATGGATGCTTTTAATTCAAGTAATTGTTGATCAACATTTGTAGAAGAAGATAGTTTTTTGAACTCATCATCAAGACTAGTAGATGATCCTGCTAATTGTTCAAAAGCTTCTGCTTGAGATTCTAAAGTTTCAATTTTTGTCTCAAATTTATCAAACTTCGAAAAAGCATCAGATCCAACTCCACTAAATGTTTGTGCGATTTGGGCTTGTGCTTTTGCAGCTTGTGATCTTGCAATTAATGTGCCTTGCCTGGAACGAGCTTCTTCAAGTTTTGCTTTAAGTGCCTGTAATTGAGTAGTGAGTTTTTCAGAAGTAGATTTTGCGTTTATATATACTGGTTCTAAATCGGAAATATTCTTGTCTTGTATTCCCTTTTTTTCAAGGGCGGCTCTAGCTAAATCTTCTCTTCCTGCAGTTAATGCTTGCTGCGCTTTATAATACCATTCGGATGATTCTTGTTTGGCTTTTTCAATCTTTCTTAATAGTGATTTTTCATGTGCCATCGAATTTGCAACTGCAAGTGTGGCTTTGTTGACGGATTCCTCCATTTCCAATACCATTTGCTTCAGCATTTTTTCCGGATCTTCTGCTTTATCCAATGCATCATTGACATTAGCTTTAAAAACATCCGCAATTCTGGAAAATATACTCATATACACTCCGTTGGTTGATAATTCATACTGCAAAAATAATAGATAATTATCTCTTTTTTGAGTTACATTCTCATGTACATGGATAACTTAGTAAATTTGTGAGCCATTTTTCTAGAGAATACCACCATGAGTCTTCAGTCTGAAGCAATTGAGGCCGTAGTAGAGCATTTTGCATCCTTGCCATCTATTGGGAGAAAAACAGCTCAAAGACTGGCATTCTACCTATTACGACAATCTGATGAGTTTATTCAAACATTCGGAACTTCACTCATTCACATGAAGGAAACTGTTCAGTCTTGCTCAGTTTGTTTTACTTATACCGAAAAAGACCCTTGCCCAATATGTTCCACTCAAAAGCGAGATCATTCAATTATTTGTGTTGTTGAACAACCAACCGATGTTTTTATAATTGAAAGAATGAGCGAGTTTAAAGGTGTATTTCATGTATTACATGGAAATATCAATCCATTAGAGGGAATATCTCCGGATGATTTAAAAATTAGAGAGCTCATTACAAGATTATCATCCGAAGTCAAAGAAGTTATTCTTGCACTCAATCCTACAGTTGAAGGTGAAGTTACCATGCAATACCTTGCAAGAATGATAAAGCCTTTTGACATTATAGTGAGCAGACCAGCAAGAGGAATTCCAATTGGTAGTGAGTTAGAATACACCGATGAGGCAACATTATCAAAAGCACTTCAAGCAAGAATAACAATGTAATATGAAATATCTGTTTTCTATAGTTTCTGTGTTATTTGCTCTTTTTTGTGATTCTTGTTCAATTCTAGAGACGAGAACTCCTGAAGCACCAGCAAATGCTGTTCAATATGATCCTGCATTTGATTATCAAACGGTATTGGTAAACTTGAAAAAATCAATTCAGTTTAAGGATCCAACAGGATATTTACGATGTTTATCTGACACCTTCAATCAGAATGCACCACTATTTGTATTTGAGCCTAGTATAGAAGTTCTATCTCGATATTCAGGTTTATTTCAAGGATGGTCTATAAATCAAGAGCGGGTATATTTTCAGAATATATTATCGAAGATTCCTTCAGATATAAATACAGAGTTGAAACTATCTAATACTGAATACGATGGAATTACTCCAGATTCAGTCATTATTCAAAGCGATTATATCCTTACACTTCCACATACGATGTCATCAATTACACAAGTGGCCTCTGGAGGATTGAGATTTATTGTTAAGAGACAAAAAAATGGTTTGTGGTCTATTCAGCGATGGACTGATTTTTTACATGCTAATGATACGACTGGTGAGACATGGAGTTCATTAAAAGCTCAATTCAACAATTAATGAGAACATTGTTCCTTTGTTTTGCTTTGCTTCAAATTCCTGAAGCTCAATCGCAACAATCATTCTATTGTAAAGAACGACTACCTGATATTGTCAATAGTTACTATAAAACCTTATTGCCTGTACTACATCCCTCTGGTTCTAGATTGTACTTTGTACGAAAAGAGCACCCTGGTAATATAGGAGGAATAAAAGATCCTGATGATATATGGTATGCAGATAGATTGAAGGATAATTATTGGTCAGCACCTGTAAATGCAGGGCCTTCCATCAATACTCCATATTCTAATGCATTATTTTCAATTACAGCTGATGGCAATTCGGCATTTGTCGCTTCAGTTAGTGAACAAGGTGTTCTCTCGTTTCATATGGCACAGCTACATGGAAATTCTTGGACAATAGGTAGCCCTTTTGAGATTCAAGATTTTGCCATGAATTCCCCGCAATATTTTGCCAATATGAATGCAGATCAAAATGTTCTGATTCTTGCAATGAATCATAATGGTGCTTTGGGTGATCTTGATTTATATGTTTCAATTAAATCTAAAAGTGGAATCTGGTCAACACCATTATGGATGGGTGATAACATTAACTCATCATTTAGAGAGGGCTCTCCTTTCTTGGCACGAGATAACAAAACACTGTATTTTTATTCGAATGGATTTGGTGGATATGGGGGAAGCGATTTATTCATGTCAAGAAGACTTGATGATACTTGGCAATCATGGTCTAAACCATTGAATCTCGGTCCATATATCAATACTCCTGCAAATGAACGATCCATAACGCTTACATCACGAGGTGATACAGCATGTATAATTTCGACTGATAGCAGCAATGATCAAGAAGGTATGTACTTTGTTTGTCTGCAAGAAGACATACGTCCTCAACAAAAACAAGAAGTCATCCCATTGGGGGCTGAATCTTCAAATTTAAGTCAATCTGAAATGAAGGTTGAAATATATTTTCTAACAGATAAATCAACATTGACAACAGAGCATATTAGCCAATTGCAAGAATTATGTCAACAAGTACAAGATAAAAATAAGCATATCATCATCAGAGGATTTACAGATGATACAGGTAGCACTGCTTATAATAAAAAGCTATCACTTAAAAGGGCACATTCTGTAGGTGAGTATTTAAAAAAATGTGGCATGAAATCACATGATCTCATTGGTGATGGTATAAGAGACGTTCAGGGTATTGAATCAGTTAAAAAACGAAGAGATATGTCCCGGGCGGTTGAGATATTTCTGACTATCCAGCAATAATTAACTAAATGATGAATATTCTCCATACTGTGTGTATTGTCTTCTTTTTCTGAAGAAAAGTGCATAAATAATATACCCTATACCTCCAATCATCAATAAAGCCATTATGATTGATCCAAATGAAAATGTACCAGGGTACACTTCTTTATTTCCATTTGCACCATCAACAATAACTGGTCTTGAATAGTAGAAAGCCGGATGAAATGGCATATGCCAATACCATGGAATAGAGCCAAGGAGATAACCTGTCATAAATCCATCTCCTAATCCTCCATAAGAATGCACCGTATAATTACGATTTGAACCATTCTGATTTAAGCTCATAGTTGATGTCTTTCTAGGAATGCCATATCGCATTCTATATTGTTGTCCTGTTGCAAATCTTCCAGTTGTACTTGAACGAAATCCTCTTCCATTTGAAAAAGAACGGGGTGATCCAAATGAATTTCGTCTAGAAGAACCAAAAGACCGGCTTCCACCAAAAGATCTGGATCCAAAAGAACGACCTCCCCTTCCGCCAAAACTAGAGCGAGCATCGATAGTAATAGGCAGTACGATCAACGAAAGTAAAGTCAAAATAAATATCAAGGGGTTTTGTACTTTGTTGTAATGCATGGTGAATATTAAAATATAGTTTCTATTGACTGAGTGCCATCAGGATTCCTAAAGACGATCTCATTGCTAAACATTGTATTAGTGAATTTAGGTTTTTTATCAAAAATAGATGATAAAAAGCCAGTTTTACTAACTTGAATATCAACTTTTATATGAATTAATATCGAGATCACTCCTTCTATAAATTCATCTTTTATGAATAATGATGTTTCTTGTAAATCCCCATTACTTTCTATTGTGAATGATTGCAGATATTCGGAATCTTCCATAGAAAATGTTGGATCCTTTCTCTTTAGTGAAGATAAATCATCTGTAAATAATTGTTTAGTATGCACATTTCCAATGTTGTCTTCAAATGAAATGATAGCATTGAAATTACTTTCTTCATCTATGGCAATGAGAAGTTCTTTGATACCTGTAATCTGTTCACCATTAATGTAGATTGCGGTTTTTTCAATTCTACCGTTACTTTCTATTGTTACTGTTCTCATGATGCTTCAAAAGTAGTGAATTGCACATCATTTCTATGTATCGCTTCGGTTAGCATCTCCAAATATGTCGGTCTACTAACTGTAATAGCACCTAATGACTGGGTATGATCATTAATATATTGTGAATCTAATAGTGTAAATCCACTTTCAAGCAAGTGATTATACAAATGCACAAATGCATGTTTTGAAGCATTGCTTTCTAAACTAAACATGGATTCACCAAAAAAGGCTGATCCAATTGCTACGCCATATAGACCACCAATAATTTTACCATCTTTCCATACTTCAATAGAATGAGCAAATCCTTTGTGATACAAATCAGTATATGCAGATACAATATCATTGCTGATCCAGGTATGTTGTCTATTTGCACATTGTTCAATAACATAATCAAAATTATGATTGATTGTATAGACTTCTTTGGATTTGCTATATGACTTTAATAATGACGCTTTTAGATAATGTTGCTTGATAGGAATGATTGCTCTTCTTTCTGGAGAATGCCAGTATATCTGATTGTCTTCATCATCAGCCATTGGAAACCATCCCGTTTGATAAGCAAAAAGGATAAGTGAAGCCGAAAGAGGTTGATGTTCAAAGAAATCCAATATGTTTAACGTAGTCATCATGTATGATGAATGCGGAAAGTCATTCTAATATATGGGATATTCTTTCTTTGAGAGAATAGTTCTTGATCTGTAGAAGGTAATTCCCAACAATAATCGTTCACTGTTGCATTACACGATAAATCTACTTCTTTCCATGTATCATCCAAATCCCCAATAAACTCTGAAAAGATGAGTGAGATTTCTTTAAAACCTGCTAGTAATTCAATATGATATTGTGCTACTTCGGGTACATCTGTCATTATATTGAGGAGTGAATCCTGCTTTGCAAGACGAATAATATCACGAACCAATTCGGCAGAAAAAGCTCTTCTTTTATGATGTTTCTTCTTTATCCAAGGATCGGGAAAAAAAGAAAAGAAATGTTCAATTGATTTGTCATTCAAGAAATGTAATCCATTTGGCAAAGAATACCATAAAGCATAGGCATTATTGATTTGTTCGCCATTTATTACATCATTAATCCAATCAGTCAATAATTTTCTTATCTCAATGCCCAATACATTAGAATCTCTATTCTTAAGAGCATAATTCATTAGAAAAGAACCCCATCCGCATCCAATATCTAGAATATTGGGTTCTTTGCCATTTGAATAGATAGTAGTCCAATCTATATTATTTACTAGCGGTGGATAATATCTAGGAGTTTTCTCTAATTGATGAAGTGGGAAATAGACATTCGCTGCATTATGATGCCTACTTCTTGGTTTTGGATATTTCTTTGTATCTACAATAAACTCATTCATCTTTAGATTTTGGGAGCAAAGTTGAGAACAATGAAAAATCACTTTGAACTGAACTAGTGGAAGATAATGTGATATATCCTCCATTTAACCATAATTGAACTTGATCGCTATAATGTGAGCTTAATGGTTCTCCTGATACCCCACCAGGTAAGACGCAATACACTGAAGTATCTCTCATGTCTGATATAATGCGAACAGATGCACCCAAAGTCTGTTTGAAAGGCTCATTAAAAGACCAAGACCCATTATTAAGCGTTGTATTATTGCCTCCATGAGGAAATGGGCCATGTGTAACAATTGGTGATAACAATGAATTAGCTGAAAAGAGATGTTCAAGAGTTAATGAATGCAATTGTCCATATTTCCATGTTCTGATATCACCATTGGAGAAAATACTATCTCCTCTTTTCATTGCTCTTACAAAAGCTCTAAATATTATCTCTGATCGATGTTCAATTTTATTTTTGGTACGGACATCATCCATCCAATTTGCCCATTTCGATTCATCGTCATATAATGTGTGTAATAATATTCTTGTTGGAACATTTGTAATAATATTATACAAAGCAAGAAATGGCTTCGTTAGTTGATCTTCAAATATAGATCTATGATATTCTTCAAGAAAGAGTGTATATATGGTTGGTTCAACATCTTGATTAGTTATGAAACACTTCCAATTTTTCAACTTATCAACTGCCTTTTTTGCCTGTGGTTCTAAATATTTTCTTTTGGCTAATAGAACTGGAAGAATGGAATCTTTGATTTGTTTAGCATAAGCTGAATACACATCCATTTGAAGAAATTGCGCATCTCTCACATCGTATTCATCAAATTCCTTCAATGCTTGATGTAATCTATCGGCCCTTGATGAAGATTCCCATAATGCTGAATGGTATATCGAAGGTCTAGCTTGAAGAGGATTATTTGCAGTTACGATATATCTTCTGGAATTATCATTGGGCGCATATGAATGCGAGGGTAGAATTGAAGTAGTATATATTCCTGTCCAAGCATACCCCTTTTTCCATCCAGGAGATGGCAAATTAGGATTATTTTTTTCACCTCTCTTTGGCATCATTCCAATTGTTGCTGAAGCTATGGTACCTTCTGCATTACCATAAACAAAATTTAATGCCGGAGCACACCAAAGATCAAACCCTTTTTTACAATCAGCCCATGTCTTGGACTTCATTACTTTATACACACCTAGTATCTCATCAGACATATTCATACCAGTCCATGAATATGTTAGGCAATAGTCATCAAACTTGCTTTTTATAAATGTTGCATTCTTAACCATTCCTGTTGGTGGTGCATCAGAAATTACTGCTGATCTTTTTGTAAACCGTATATCATATATAATTGGTTCGCCACCTTTAATAATTATTGTATCGCGCTTATAAAAGAACTTTTTTCTATTTCCATCTTCATCAAAGTAGTAATTAGTATTTGTTCTGTCGACTTTTTCGATAAAGTAATCGAAATCATCATTCATCATATTTGTAATACCCCAAGTGCTATTATCATTTCTACCTGAGACAATCAAGGGTAATCCAGGTATTGTAGCCCCTAATGCATTGAAACCAGGGCATGAAATATGTGCTTGATACCATCTTGCAGGCAATGACAATCGTAAGTGAGGATCATTTGCTAATATAACAGAGGTTGATTTACCTTTAGGCGAAGTTCTCATCACCCATGCATTACTTCCAATACCATCGCCGGAAAATCCTAAATATGTACGACCTTCATAGAGTGTATTCGTTGCAATATTGGAAAATCCATGTAGGTATGTTGCGGCTAATGGTTCAGTATTTTCTACAGTTTCCTCAATATTACTTTCATATTGATAAATAGTTCCTGGAGTTTGTTGAGGTAAAAGCGACATTGCAGAGGCTATTCCAATTTTATCAGCAATCTTACCAAAAGCTAGATCTGTCCACATACTCATATTCATTTCTATAGCCATCAAGCGCATGATGATGAAACAATCAGCAGGAGTCCATGGATCAGGTGAATAACTCAAAGCACCAAACTCAAATGGTAGTTTGTCTGGATTACTGGTTAAAAATAAATTAATACCAGCACTATATGCATCTAGAATTTGCTTTGTTGTTTTACTAGAATGAGAATACAATCTATTGGCAATATCAACAAGATTCATTGCCCGCATAAATTTATCCGATGCAAGAGCTTTATCACCAAATATTTCAGCCAATTTACCTCTGCCCGCTCTTCTAGCTATATCCATTTGCCATAATCTATCCTGAGCATGTACATACCCCATTGCTATAAATGCATCATGTTCATTTTTTGCTATAATATGTGGAATACTAAATTTGTTACGATATATAGATATTGAGTCTTTGACAAGTTCAGATGAATGAATTTCCCCTTTGTCTATAGAAGTCTTTGTTACAAGTGCCAATGAAAATATAATCAGACCTACCCCACAGATTACAAGTGTAATCGTGATAGGCACTCCATGTTGTCCAAGAATTCGGAATATTGAGTTTTTATTTATCATCATATATTCATGTATTATGTTCAGCTACTATGCTTAGTAATTGAGATATATCTTGAAGTATATAATCTGCTTTGATATCTTGATTTCCGAATGAATCACCATATTGAGCAAAAGCTGTATGCATACCTACATTTTTAGCGCCAACCATATCGCGTTCAACCCAATCTCCTACCATAATGGCATGTTCCGGTGCAATATCCAATTTTTTTAAAGCAGTCAAAAAAGGGACAGGACTAGGCTTTCTTTCACCAGTATCATCATAAGTGACTACAGCATCAAAGGTATGATGATAATTTATGTGGCATAATCTGAGCCATGCTTCCCTTGCAGGAGCATCTGAGACCACACCTAGTTTTATATTGGATTTTACAAGGGACATCAATGTAGCAGTTACATGAGGATAGGGTTTCAACGCTGCTTCACGCGCTCTTCTATAGGCAATAATTCCGGCAGAAAGTATGCGATAGTCTAAATAGCCAAGTTGCTGTGTTAATAATTCATCGAATACTCTTTGATACTCTATTCCTTGAGCATCATAAATTGTCTTAATATGGCCTTGTAATTGGTCAGTTGTTAGATTTAGGCCAGCATCTATCATTGCATTGATTGCAGCATCAATTGCTTGTTGCTTCATAGCCATGAAATCAACAAGAGTATTGTCAAGATCAAAAATTACAGCCTTAATCATAGAGACCTCTTTATGTAATTCAATCATACTTTAGAGTCAATGAACTCTTAGTAATTTGGCTCAAAATTACATAATTGACCACAACTATTGATAAATGTTGAGTTAAAAATGTTCAATGTTGAACTACTATTGAGAAAATCAATAGTAAACTGAATAATAACCATGTTTCTTACTTTTGAGAGATAATTTTATTATTCAATTCTCTTATATGATTTTTCAATTAGTTCTGTAATGATCTCTTGTTTTAACACATATTGAGTCATATTCCCCTTGCAAAGAATTGTATGATCCTTTTTTAAACGACCCTCAAATTCACAAAGGAGGGTTTTGCCATCAAAAGACACTATCTCCGCTTTCATTTCTATGATTTCACCAATAGCTGCCATATCAATGTGTTGGAGAGCTATTCCACCTCCAATTGCA
The DNA here is from genome assembly GCA_009919265.1 of Bacteroidota bacterium. GTDB lineage: Bacteria > Bacteroidota > Ignavibacteria > Kapaibacteriales > UBA961 > UBA961. Next base: position 25,714 of record RGCF01000029.1, read on the forward strand.
TTTTCATGTTCTTCAAAATATGGTTCAATAACCTTTCGGGATGCTAATTCAGCATAATATACCATCGTAACTGTTGAGCAAACAGGGTGAATCTGTTTGTCATCAAGAATCGCAGCCATTGTTGGATCAACGATAAACTGTGTAGAAAATGCCTTCCCAATGAGATCAGTTTTCATGGAAACAACTCCATAAATGAGTATTTTTGTAAAAAATAACTCTATAATCTACTGAAAATGCGGATTTCCTTTCATACACTTGGATGCAAGCTAAATTATTCAGAAACATCTCAGTTAAGAGATCAATTTGAAAAATTGGGTCATGAAATAGTGCCATTTGGTAATACTACTGATGCAGTCATAATTAATACCTGTACTGTGACAGAAAATGCTGATACTGAATGCCGTAAAATCATTAGAAAAATTCAACAACATTCCCCTGCTGCTTTTATAGGTGTTACAGGATGTTATGCTCAACTTAAACCAGAAGAAATTGCGGAGATTCCCGGGGTAGATGCAGTAATTGGGACAGCAGAGAAATTACAAATCGATTCCATTATTCTGGATTACACTAAAAGAGCGCAACCCGAATTACATGTGCATAGTCTTGAAGATGTGGAATTCTCATGTTCACAGTCAGCTGATGAAGATAGTAGAACAAGAGCTTTTCTGAAGATTCAAGATGGTTGTGATTATAGTTGTAGTTTTTGTACGATACCATTGGCAAGGGGAAAAAGTAGAAGTATAGATATAGAGCAGATTGCTCAAAGAATAAATAAGTTAGAAGAACAGGGGTATCATGAAATAATTCTCTCGGGTATCAACCTGGGTGATTATAAACATGATGAACATAGATTGATTGATGTTCTCAACCTTATAGAATCTATCGATACTACTTCGAGATTTAGAATTGGGTCAATAGAACCAAATCTGGTTACCAATAATATATTGGAACTGATTGCTCAATCTAAAAAGATTGTCCCCCATTTACATATGCCGCTCCAGAGTGGTTCTCCAAGTATATTAAAGAGAATGAAGCGTAGATATAAACTTGAAACATATGTAGACAATATGACGCGATTTCTTGATTTGATTCCTCATGCTTGCATTGGAGCTGATGTTATAGTTGGCTTTCCGGGTGAAACAGATGAAGAATTTCTTGAAACATGTTCGTTAATAGAATCATTACCATTCTCTTATCTACATGTCTTTACATATTCTGAAAGAGATCATACCCTTGCTGCAGCATTACCTGATTCAATACCAATGCGTGTCAGAAAACTTAGAAATGCAAGACTTCGTAATTTGTCTGATGTAAAAAGAACAGAATTTTATTGTTCTCAACTTGGATCAACACATACCGTAATTCCTGAAAGCTATGATGATAATACAGGACTTTGGAAAGGTTGGACAGAGAATTATATTCGAGTTCAATTCCCTGCAAGTCAATTCCTAGAGTTAAAACCATATACAATTCATCTTGATAGTTATCTTGATGATTCAAA
>RGCF01000281.1 GCA_009919265.1 Bacteroidota bacterium
GTAGAATCTCAATGTCACAGCCGTCCGGATAGCTTGGTTCGAGCGTATTGGATAGGTAGTCAACAGACCTTGACTTGAACTCAACCAACATCAATTCACATAATTCGGGCATATAGAGAGGACAGTCCCCCGTCACTCGAATTACAGTTTTAGGATTAAATTTCTTTATTGCATCGACAAACCTTGAAAAGACATTATTGAGACTGCCGCGAATTACTTGAATTCCACATTTTGTTGCAATGCTGGCAACATCGTCATCCGACTCTTCGACAGATGTAGCAAGAACTACTCGATCGACACCCTTGGTTTCTAAAACTCTCAATATTTGCCATTCGAGAATTGATCTATTGTTCACCTCTTTTAATACTTTGCGAGGTAGTCTGCTTGATGTGGCTCGAGCCTGTATGACCGCGAGAGTTTCAATTCTCTTCATTCTCACCATCGCCTCGGATCCACAATAATTGCTGAAGGAGCGTGAATCCCCTCTAAGAAATCCAGGTTACCGAGATTTATGTTCTCAAAGACTCCTAAGTTATTTTGCAATTCAACAAGACTAGAAACCCCAATAACCACACCTTTCAACCATTTTTGGCTCTTTATGTAGGAAAATGTTGCTTCGAGAATAGAAAGACCAATCCGATCCAAATTCTCATTTAGGGCCAATAAGGTGGGATTTATTTCTCTCAATCTTGCAGGAACTTCTGTTGTGTCCATGAAAAGAAGCCCTTGAAGAAATATTGATCTCGCATAAAAAGATATATCTTCACGAATCTCAGTGCTACTTGTTACAAAATACTCAAAGCTTCTGTTCAGAATATTCAATGGTATTTGGAAAGTAAGCGGGCCTTCCAATTCATTCGCAAAGAACTCGAGTTCCTTAGTTTCATAGATTGTTAACCCAATTTCCTCGACATTACATTTTTCTTGAAGAGTTTGAAGTTCTCTTACCGCTCTAAGCGTGAATGCACTGTTATTCTCGCATGGTCGGAATAAAATTCGGTGGACAGAATTACAACGTAAATCCATTTTTAAGCTTGAAATTCGAGAAGGAATCTCTTGTGTAGACGTAATTTCATTTAAATTAATCTTCGTCGTGACTTTGAAGTTGTTTGCGTGATTTGAAATAGCAGTGTGTGATTCGCCATAATCTTCGGACGTGTCTAGTTCTTCGAGTTTTCCCGAGGACCAGCTAAGAATCTTGTCAATTTCGGCTTGACTCAAATCTGTCTTGTTGGCTATTCCGTACCTATTGCCAAAATTAGCTGTCCCAAGGACGAGTTTCTGCATAATTATTCAACGCAGTCGAGACTTGCGGCATCTCCCGCTTGGTAATTTTTTTTAAATCTCTTGCCCATAATTTGATTGATATCTTTGATGGGTCCACCCATGTTAGGTCTAAGGGCTTTGACATTTTCTCGAGTGGCAATCTCTCCTTTATTTACAGGTTTTACAATGAAAAGTGAGCGTCGTAATCTCCGTGACTCCGCTTCTGAATCTTGAAATGACCATTTGGGTGCTCCCAATGAAGCCTCGGCTTTATTGCCTTCTTCTACTAAGAGTTTAAACTCATCAGGCTCCAATGAGAAGGCTGCATCATGTCCGCCGTCACTCCTCTTGATTGTAAGGTGCTTCTCTACAATAGTTGCACCCAAAGCAATAGCTGCAACGCTCACGCCAATTCCTAGAGTGTGATCTGAAATGCCTACTTCGACTTTGAATTTGTCTTTCAAAGTAAATATACGATTTAGGTGAGCGTCTGAGGCGTCTGACGGGTACGAACTGGTGCAAACTAATACTGCCAGTTTATCTCTGACATTTTCTGCTGCGTTCACGGCATCCTCAATTTCTTCAAGCGTTGATGCTCCGGTTGAAATAATCATTCTCTTGCCCTTAGACGCTGCGTAAGAAATTAAATCTACATCCCCTGTTTCCATAGATGCGATTTTATAAGTCTGGCAATCAAGTGACTCAAGAAAGTCTACGGCTGAAGAGTCAAATGGTGAGCTAAAGGCTTCAAGCTTCACCTCCCTTGCGTGTTCAAATAACTCCTCGTGCCATTCCCAGGGAGTCATTGCTTCTTTATAGAGTTGATAAAGAGGCACTCCACCCCAGAGTTCGTGATGCTTTGAGATTGCAAACTCTTTCAATGGCAGAGTCATAGTCTCGGGTTTATATGTTTGTAACTTTATTGCACTTGCTCCTGCACTTGCTGCAAGGTCAATCAAATTATGGGCTCTATCTAGAGAGCCAAGGTGATTTGCGGAGATTTCGGCTACATAGAAGATATTAGGTGCCACATTCGTTACTCTATCCAATTTTCTAGCTCGGGGATAGTGTGATTATGTGTGTCTTATCCTTGACTCTGTGAAATTCTTACTTCTATCCCCTACCCCTGAGAGGCTTCTTCCTTGTATTGATTTACAAGAAAATGAGTTCTTGGCGATAAACGACAAGATTGACAGAAGTTTCATTATCAATGAAGGTATTAATTGTTTAATTTCCTACAATTATCGACATATTTTGAGTCCACAAGTACTCGATTCTTTGAATTATCGCGCATTCAATTTACACACATCTTTACTTCCATATAATCGTGGATCTCATCCGATTTTGTGGAGTATCTTGGAAAAAACTCCATTGGGGGTAACCATTCACAAGATAGATAGGGGCCTTGATACCGGAGCAATTGTCTTTCAAAAAGAACTGTTTATAGATAATCCAAACAAGACACTCAGAGAATTACATGAGTATGTAAATCAAGAACTTGTCGATCTATTCTGTCAAAAATGGAGAATTTGTCTCAACTCCTCAATCAGGAAAGAGCACATTTCATAAGAAAGTTGATGTGGAAAAAGTCATGCCTTTTTTCCCAAAATCGTGGGACACCACCATAAAGGAATCCAGAGAAATTTACTCAAAACTCCTCAGAGAATCTGAAGCTAAATATTAAAGTCTCTTAAAGAACCCGATTTACAGCAAATCTCCTAGTTGTTCACAAATGTAAGTTACCAATTCATCGGTTAAAGATGTATGTAATGGTAGAGATAATTCTTGAGAATAGAATATTTCGCTGTTTGGGCAGACACCTCTCTTGAAACCCAAATTCGAGAATACCGGATGAAAGTACGCAGGAACATAATTTACTTGTGCCAATATTCCTTTATCTCTTAATTCGGAAAGAATGTGATTACGATTCTCGATAAAAACCGGAAACAAGTGCCACATGGGGTCTCTTCCTTCTAGTTCCTTCAATAACCTAACTCCTTCGACATTCCCCAATATTTCTCTATACTTTAAAACAAAACTCCTTCTTTTGTCTTTAAATTCTTCTATTTTTCCCAGTTGTGAAATACCTAGTGCGCACTGAAAATCAGTGAGTCTATAATTCAACCCAAATTCATGAACCTCTTGATGCCAAGTTCCAGGGGGTGGATTCATAAATCTGGATGGGTCTCTTACTAAACCTTGTCTAGAAAATTCCTTCGCTCTTTGGAATATTAGTTTGTCTGGCGTTGCTACGGCTCCGCCTTCGCCGGTGGTGATGTTTTTTGTCGCAAAGAAAGAAAATGTAGTCACGTCTGCTTGTGAACCAACAATTTTACCGTTGATTCTTGAGCCAAGGCTATGAGCGGCATCCTGAATAATTTTTATATTTCGGTTACCAATGATTTCGCGAACCACTTTGACATCACAGGGCTGCCCCGCATAATCTACTAAAACTATAGCTTTTGTTTTTCTTGTTATCGCTTTACTAATACTTTCGGGGTCAATCAATCCTGTT
>RGCF01000282.1 GCA_009919265.1 Bacteroidota bacterium
CGCAAAATAAATCCGTAAACGGCTATTCGGACTATAAACAAATAGAGGAGCCCGCTGGCTAGCATCACCAAGAAGACAGAACGAGAGAATGATGCCTTGAGGATAAAGGAGAGAAAGCCCAAAACGAAGAAGAAGGTGAATGAGCGTTTAATGATCATGCGTAAGTTGAAGACCACCAACGTTGCGTGGTTGAATCTATATGTTCCAGTTGCAACTAATGTAAGTATCCAGGCCGCAACTACAACTGCCAGAATTCCCCGATATTCAAATTGAGCAATAGCTGGCTTTCCATCGAGGAGCATTGATGAATCCGGAAATCTAAAGTTGTATGCAGTTATTGCTGAAAGGGCAATTGCTATTGAATCTGGAACCAGCATGAGCGCCAAAATTACGACTTGTTGAAGATTGGCCTTCTCCCTAATTCTCTGAGCCAAAGGTTTCTTCATTTTCTTTTCACCTTTCATCCTCTGCCACAAGCACTCGTGCACGGAAACCGGTAGACATTGCTCTCCTCGGGGCTAGGTCACAAGTTTATGCGCGAGACCGTAAAGAAATAAGCCCTAACTATCGGTTTTTACCAACACAAGGACCGTCAAAAATTACTGCGCCTTCTGAGACTTTGCAGAAGTGCCCTAAGGGCTAGCCATAGAAATTTCGAGTTTCCTATCAAATATCTTCGCCACAGTCGTCTTGGCTCAAGCATAAGTCGGTAGAACCATTCCATACCTGACAAACGAAACATCATTGGCGCTTCCTTTTTATTTCCAGATAAATAATCAAAGGCTGCACCAATTCCAACGGCAGAGATATTCAATTTCCTCGAAATTTCCGAAGCGATAAAATCCTGCTTTGGGGAACCAAGTCCCACCCAAACGATATCTGATATTTGCAATTCCCTAATCTTCAAGACCATCTCAATAATGGTTTCATGATCGGTAATTGGCGGGGCAAACGTCCCTGAAACTTGAACCCTTGGGTAATTCGTGGAAAAAAAACGCGATAATTTGAGAAGTTGTTCTGGATTTGATCCAATTAGAAAGTGCCGTCTAGCACCTAAATCTGACTCCAGAACAGCTCTCATAAAATCAGCACCTCGAATCATTTCGACTGATGTTCGTAAAATTTTCAGTGTCAAGAAAATTGGCTTACTATCACAAATGACAACTCCAGAGTTCAAGATATCCTTGAATTCTGCATTTTCGATTGCATAATTGAAGGTAGAGACTGCTGTTAGGTGATAATGATTCGGTTGCGACGAATTAAAGAAGCCAGGAGCAAACAAAGGATATATTTGCTTGCAAAAATTTAGCCCAAGAAGTGAAGAATATGACCTGTTGGGCATAGGACAAACTTATCAAAAATTTTTCTCAAATTGTAATTTGTCACTTAAAAATTTGATTTCTAATAGGTTATGACTCATCTAATTGAACTACGGGCAGTACCATTGACTCAATAAGGGGTTAGACATGGAACAAATAACGATTGCTGTGATTATGGCTATTCATAATCGTAAGGCAAAGACATTGACTTGTCTACAATCCCTGATTGCTTGTAAGCCAGAAAATGTTCAGTTGAACATTTATATCTGTGACGATGGCTCGAGTGACGGATCTGAAACTGCCATCTTAAGTTTTGAGCAGAGTATTAAAATAATTCGAGGAACTGGAAATTGGTATTGGGCGCGTTCCATGTATGAAGCAAGGAAATTTATCATGGAAAATTTTGACGAGTTACTTTGGTTAAATGACGATGTCATCCTCTTTGAGAATGCACTTGAGCTAGCTTTGCAATTTCGAATCCAAAACCCCAATTCGATATTGATAGGACAGTTTGTCGATCCAATTCGGAATGAAATTTCATATGGAGGATATATGAGAAGAAATTCAAATCCACTTTCCTATACTAGAGTTGTGGCGAAGTCAGGTCCCCTTTCCGTAGATACATTTAATGGTAATTTCGTACTAATACCTAACTTTTTGGAAACAAAATTGGGAAGTATTGATGGCAGATTTTCCCATGCTTATGCAGATTGCGACTACGGCTTAAGAGCAAAGAAACTCGGCGTGTCTAATTTGGTTTTACCTGGCTATATTGGAACTTGTGTAGGCAACGACACTGATGATTCGGGCTCACGATTGAGAAACGTTGTCACCTGGTTTAGTAAGAAGAAATCACCAATCAAAAGCCAAATTAGATTCTTTAGGCGACATGGAAGTTGGTACTGGCCAATTTTTCTATTCATCCCTGTTATCAGGATTTTGATCAAGGGAAAGTAATGAAATCCATTATTGCTCCGGGTGAAGCTGCAACGAGGAAGCTGAGTAGATGCCTAAAATTAGCCAATATGAAGGCTCTATCCAATAGAAGAAGCCAAATATAAAGGCGGAAATCAGAAACATGTTTGATGAGACAGAATAAATATGTTCAGACCTACTCTCAAATCTAGAAATCAGAAAAGCAATTAGTAAAAGAAAGCCAACAATGCCAAACGATTCAATTGTTGCAACGTAAGCGTTATGGGCAAAAACCTTGAATTCAGGGCCTTCTTGCCTCTGAACCGGAGTAGGTCCAAAAACTGCACCAAGAATCCATTCTAAGTTTGATCTTGAAACCTTGAAACTATCAACCCATCTGGTGAATCGCCATTCCAATGTATTTGTACTTTTCGAAGATATGCGTAATTGGCTAACAGACAGGTATGTAGCCAGAGTAAAAAGCCCCAGCAGTATTAGTGAGAAGATTTTTGAGGAAGCGATCGAATTCCTCTTGCTTCCAATCACCCATGAAATAACGCCTCCAAGAGTTGCGAGCCAGACTGATCTATGTTGGACGATGATTATTGAGACTAGACACATAGTTAAAATAAAAGAGACTGACACAGTAATTTTAGATGAACTTAAATAGTAGAAAAACGAGAACATTATTATCAATGCCCCAGATGCTGTAATAGGTCGCCCCAAGCTTGATCCTGTCGTTAAGTTTGTATCTTCTGCGGTTCCAAGTCCAAACTGGATTACATAGCTATACAGGAGCACGAGTATAAGAAATAAGGGTAGTAGAAACACATTTTTGATACGTTCATCATTGAAGTAGAAAGATTGTCGCTGAGCGACAAGAAATAAAGTGAAGCTGAGCATATAAATTCGCCAATTATTCCAACCTGGCTTTACCCCATTACCGAGAGACCAAAAAACTATACCTGAGGTCGTCAGGATGAGAAAAAACCAGATAGTTTTCGGATTTTGTCGAAAGCTCTTTTTTTTGTTGGGCTTCTTTGACAAAAAAAGTAAAGTTAAATTGACAAGTATTATCAAGTCCGAAAAATATATATTTAATCCGTATATTTCAAAACTTTTTTGTGCGAGGGAAAGTGTTATTTTTGATCCCGCCAAAACAAAATATATTAATAGGATTTGACTGTAAATAATGAAATTATTCAACGCAACATTAAGGAGTATAGAAAAAGCAAATATTCCAATTAGGATGATTGGAATTGAATGCATTATGGTCGTCATCATCCATATTCTAACGATGCTACTCGAATCTAGTCCTGCATCACCATTCAAAGTGAGTGTGGTTAATTATGGGGGTATGATTTGTAGATGTCTGTCAGGTTATATCTTCGCCAAGTTTTAGGTCTCCTGGATAAACAGGAGAAGCGTAGCCTTCTAATCTGGACGACTGTATTGAGCGCCACGTCCGCTTTGGACTTAGTGGGAGTTCTTCTTATCGGAACAACTTTTTATGTGGCTACAAATAGAAATTCATATTCAAATTCAGA
>RGCF01000283.1 GCA_009919265.1 Bacteroidota bacterium
ACAATTTGTAAAACTCATTTGTTTTGTTATTGTTGGCATTGTCAAATTCATAAAATAATTATTTCCTGTTATACCGGTCGTAACCACACTACTGGTATGGAAAAAATAATCACGGAAAGTTGTTGTATCACCACATGATTCTGTTATAGCCACATTTGGGTCTTGAGATAAAACCGGTACTCTTAAAACAACATATGAATAATAACCCAATCTAGTTGGGTCTGGTTCAACACCAATTTCATTCAATCTTTGATTGTAAGTATTATAAAAATCATTTAAATCAACAATATTAGAGAATGTCATCAAAACATTACCAATACCACCAACACCACTGTTATCTTTCGTAAATGTGATTAAATTTGTATTAGGAGGTAAACAAGAGGTTTGTGATTGACTCCCCCTAAAAGAACATTTGATTGAGGAATAAAATAATTCATTAAATAATAGAGTTGTACCACTTAAAGTGTCCGGTGACGAGTTAATTGGTACTGTACTTGATATACCTGGTGTGTATGAATATTTATAATAATCCGAATTTTGAACATTTGAAGTTGAACAACCCGATACGACAAATCGAACATTTGTTCTATCACAACTTAGTGTTATACCTGTGATTGAACTTCCGGATATTTTATACGGAGTGTTAAGATAATTATCATAACAAGTTTCACAATCATAATTTTCCAAACATGTAAAATAAAGTTGGAAGTCAGTTTTTGGGTTTGATTGGTTTGGTGTGATTTCTATAATTAGATAATCATTATTACTTCTAGTTAAACCGGTCAAACAAGTTACTTTATTAAATCCGTATGATGATGAACCACCGAATGTTCTTACTGTTTTTGGGTTTAAATTTGTAGAATAGTTTGTTGAGGTATTATTAGCACCAACATTCCAATATTCTAAAACAATTGGGGTGTTATTATAATATGAACCATAATATGTAATTTTTAATGTGTCTTGTACATCGAACGCGTTAAATCTCCAAGCAAAATAATTTGTATTAGCTGATAATATAAAGGTTGATGATAATAATTCTGGTGGTTCACCTTGTGACGAACCAGAGAACTGTAATAAATGGGTATAATTACCAATATTGGTTCCATTACTACAGGTTAATGGGTTCACATCAATAGTTGTTTCGGACAAACAATTTTGTAAAGGTATTTGTACCAAACCACTTTCTAAACTCGATGAATAATTAATTCCATTCAATCTAATATATTTAATAACCGGAACATAAGTACCTGATGGTACTGGAATTGAAGTGTTACCAGTCAACGGATGTGGAAATGTCCACGTTTGATACTGTTCAAATTCATCACCCAAACCTGAAACATAAAGTGGTGTTGTCAAATCATTTACATTATACCACTCAATTACATAATCAGTAATATTGTTATCACAACTCGCGGTTAGATTACCCGCTACTATTCTACTGTTGAATGTTACAGAAGAATAAACATCGAAACCAAAATCACAGTTATCACAAGTAAACGTGGATACCGGTATTGTAACACAACAAGATGAATTTACATCCAAAAGTTGTATCGTTGTTGTTCCATCAGGAATATTTGATAGAACATATGGACAGTTTGGTGATGTTATGTCTGATAATAAAATGTTTGTTTGGAACGGTGTTGTGTAATCATCTATATTTGAAAAAAAGTTCACAGATGTTCCTGGTAATAAATTACCAGTATTTGTTATACAGAATGATGTTGAAAACGGCATATCTTAAAAATTTTGATTGTTTGTATTGTTTGATATTATTATATTATACGCGGTTATACCACAATTATCACACGATGGTAATGGTGATGTTGTCGGTGTAACTGTAGGTGTGATTGTTGGTGTTTGGGTCACTGTTGGGGTTGGGGTTGTGGTTACCGTTGGTGTCGGTGTAGGTGTGGGACAAACAATTCCTATAGCTTCGGCTATTTTATCCAAACAACTAACACAATTTGATTCACCAGCGAAACCAATAAGTGAAACATACTGTTCGTTAAATGTTGAAGCGGTAACGAAAGTAGTACAACCAGTAAACCCTTGTGTTTCAATTAAATATGTCAAGCCAAGAGTAAATCCTGTTGTTATAGAACCAACTTTTATAATTCTCCCTGGAACACAACAATCCTCAAAAAAACCTACTGTTGGTGGTAGTGGTGATGATGTTGGTGTTGGTGTCACCGTTGGTGTTGGTGTGACAGTTGATGTTACTGTTGGGGTTACAGTTTGTGTTGGGGTGGTTGTTGGAGTTGGAGTTGGAGATTTAGACGCGACCGGTGTTCTCGTGACCGTTGGTGTTGGTGTAGGGGTTTTTGTTTGAGTCGGTGTTGGTGTAGGAGTTTTTACACAAGGATTTACAAAATTACAAGCGTCACAACTATTGTAAGTTGTACCACTTGTCCATATTAATGACGGTAACGTACCGAACTGAGCTATACCTGTTATTGTCCAACAATTATTATTTATTACAATTGTTGTACCATTACTAAATGTTGGTGGTAAAATTACAACACCAGTACTATTTCCACAACATGACTGAACTTTATAAGGTCTATTTATTTCTTTATTTGTTGGTGTTGGTGTTTTAGTTGGTGTTTGTGTTTGAGTATTAGTTGGTGTGACAGTAGGTGTACTGGTCAAAGTTGGTGTTGGTGTATTTGTTGGTGTATTTGTTGGTGTTGACCCTAATGTTGATGTTGGTGTTGGAGTAGGTGTCCGTGTAGGTTTAACTACATAATAAATCACAGTATTAGATGTTGTTGTCGGACAACCATCACATACTGTTGTTACGGTAAAATATAAAACAGATGGTATGGAACCAGTTAATGTTATAGTAATTGGTGATGAACAGTTACCTGTCACACTCGTTAAAATAGACGATGTTGAGGTTACAGTTACAATAGATGAGTTACAACAACCGGTATTTTGAGTATAAACTAAAAACGTATTACCTGAAGTGTTAATTACTGTATTTAATATTGGTGTTTCACAAACCTTTGTTGGTGTAGGTGTTGGAGTTGGGGTTATAAGACATGGATTTTGTGTTGATGTTGGAGTTGGAGTAGGTGTAGGTTTTACAACATCACAAGGATAAGCTCTTTCACAATACCTACAATCTTTATAATATTCACCACTAAATGTTATACCGGTTAAACAATCATTGAATTGTTTCAATATATAACAATAACCATCTTCTCCCACCAAAGTAGTTCCCAAAGGTAAATTAGTGGGTATATTTGTCATACAATAATTTGTATTATCACAACAACTAGTTACCAAAGCGTTTCTAAATCTTGGTCTTGGTCTCGGTCCGATTGGTTCTATAATCAATGGACTAATAACTACCGGTACATTATTATATTGGGAATAACTATCAGTTGTTAATGTTACATCTGAAAATAATGTGTACAGATTCAATCTGTTAAAATCGTCATCAACAATAATTTCTGTAGTAGATTCTTTATATCCGGTGTAAATTGTTATTGAAGTGTTTATTGTGATTGGTTCACCATTAAGTACACCCAATACATTTTTAAATGAAACTGTTACATCAGCATCGACAGGGTATCTCGAAGTAGCGGTGTATAAAACACCAATAGAACCAGGATAATATTGTGGTACAATATCAATATTATTGACATTAACATCTTCATCAAGGTTAGGGTTTCCACAACAAGGGAAAACTGAAGTGTAACATGTATTATATTCTAATTCATCAGCTATAAATGATTCTTGAATATTGATATATAATTTTTCCCTTACCGGTAATAT
>RGCF01000284.1 GCA_009919265.1 Bacteroidota bacterium
TCCACTTCTTTGCCATTCACCATTGATAAGCAATTCAGATATAAGATAATCTGTAGATAAAGTAGTTATGTCAAAGGCATTACCGGTTTTCACTATTCAAACATTCAATCAAAATGCATTGCAACCGGCGGGCGCGGTATTTGCACAACGTGTTGAATCAATTAGTGTAGCTCGTGGCTTCTTTTCAGGGGTTACTGGAGTTGCAGGTGGTAGAAGCACAATGATGGAAAAAAAAATGAATGATCTTACACTTTCTTTAATGCAAGAACTTGATACCCAGGCTAAGAAAATGTATCCTAATACAGTTGCTCTTGTAAATGTTCAGATACATTTTTCTGATATTGGTAAAACAGACAGTAATATGTTTCTAACAGGACAAGCTTCGGCTACAGCTCTAATTAAACGAGTAAAGGCAATTGGACAATCTATGATGCCTAGTTCATCAGCACCTCTAGCTTCAGCACCTCTAGCTTCAGCACCTCTAGCTTCAGCACCTCTAGCTTCAGCACCTCTAGCTTCAGCGCCTTTACCCATGCCTGCCCTCCCTTCTCCATCTTCTCCTGCTGCCTCAGCGGCAATGGTACTTTCCCCTCAAGAAAAAAAGGATTTAATTATCCCTAAGCCAATAAGTGGGGGCAAGTCAAAGAAGAGACTGAGTTTTATCTCCAAATCAAGAAAGAACCGTAAGTAAGGTTAGATGGACACTAGGTTCTGGGGGCCTTCCGGTTGGAAATTACTACATACAATAACATTTGCTTACAATCCATCTGATAAAGTGGCTGTAAGAGAATTATTCCAAATGTTACCGTATGTCTTACCTTGTAAATACTGTCGCACATCATTGGCTGGATATATGGACACATATCCTCTAGAATCAGCCTTACAGTCAAGAGAAACTTTAACAAAATGGCTATGGAAAATTCACAATGAAGTAAATTCTAAATTGAGAAATCAAAGGTTATCTGTATCACATGATCCACCGTTTGAAGCGGTTCAACTATATTATAAACAAATTATTGCAACAGGATGTTCTAGGACTGAATTTCCAGGCTGGAATTTTCTTTTTTCAATTGCTGATTTACATCCTTATTCTAATGCTGCTCGTAAATCAGTACCAATGCCCGGCGCACCTGATTGTGAGACTACCTCAGCTACCCTTGAAGAAAAAAACAAATGGAATTGTTTGAAACCTGAAGAAAGGTTCCCACTTTACAATATATTTTGGAGATCAATTGGCCTTGCATTACCTTTCAAGGAATGGAGAGTGTCGTGGTTAAAAAATGGAATTCCTGAAAATCTATCAACAAAATCTTTAACAATGAAATGGCTCTGGAAAGTCCGCTGTACAATGGAAAATGATTTAGAACTTTTGAATAAATGTAAGTATTCACATTTATGTAAAGCTCTTGAAATAAATAGAAGTGATTGTTCTAAAAAAGTAAGGGGAAAGACATGTAGAAAAAGAAGAGAAGATTAATCAGATATGGAGGTCACGACATTAGGATTAACTGGATTTCAATGGGTATTATTATTTCTATTGATATGCGGATGCTTCCATTACATGTGGCTTGCATGGGATTCTCATTATGGTTTAGTTGCATCTGGATTAAAAGAAGGATTTACATCAAGCGCTATGACTGAATTAGAAAAGTCTAGAACAACATGGTTTGAAAATGATGAATTATTTGATGAATTCTATTCAACTGTATATGATAGCCTTACACAACTTGCAGGAAGATACCCTCAAGAGATTGCATTAATAATGAACCAATGGAAAAAACAGAATGATATAGGGTCTATGGATATTCTAGATTGTGGATGTGGATCAGGAATTGCTTCTGTACTTTTTGCTAAGATGGGTGTTAATTCAGTAATAGGTCTTGATAATAGCGAAGCTATGCTCCGGCGAGCAAAATCAGTTACATTGTTATTGGCAAATCTACCAAGGGATCAACGTGATGCAATTACATTTTTACATGGAGATATGCAACAACAATATACATTTTCTGGTGGCCAATTTTCTCATGCAGCTTTATTATTTTTTACAATATACTATTCAAATGATCCTACAGGTATTTTTAGAAACTTATTTCATTGGATACGTCCAGGTGGCCAACTTGCAATTGAAGTCGTTAATAAATACAAATTTGATCCATTACTTGAAGCTGCTTCACCCTTTGTTGGAACCACTGTCCAAAAATACGTGAAAAAACGTGTAACAAAGAGTAAAGTAGAATTTGATAAATTTTCATACGAAGCCGAGTTTGATCTACAAGATCCAACTGCAGAATTTCGTGAGACTTTTAGATTTTCAGATAAAACAGTTCGTAGGCAACGCCATACATTACATATGCGCGACATTCATGATTTTGTACATATTGCGCAAACTACTGGATGGAACTACAATGGCTTTATTGATTTAATGAGTGCTGGATTTGAATATGCATATGTTCTAATGTTTACACATCCTTAGAGGATTACCATGCTTACTTCCTCTTGAAACTGGCTACTAGAGCTGCTGCTGCAGCTCTCGCAGCCTCATTCTTAGCAGCAACGCCCGCACCTACTTCAGGTATTGCAGGCGCAGGCATCACTATATTCTTATATATAACAGGCGTCGTTATAGATCTAGTAACTACGGGCATAGGTCTAGTTACAGACCTGGGTATTACAGGTGTAGGCATATACTTAGGAACCGCAGGCACAACAGGAGCCACAGGCACAACAGGAGCCACAGGAGCCACAGGCACAACAGGAGCCACAGGCACAACAGGAGCCACAGGAGCAACAGGAGCCACAGGAGCAATTACTGGAATTACAGTGTCTAGTTCTACAACAGGTTCAGGTGTAGCCACAACCACAGGTTCAGGAACCACAGGTTCAGGTGTAGCCACAACCACAGGTTCAGGTGTAGCCATAGAAGAATCAAAATATAGTGCCTTGAAAGCAGCAGCCACATTAGCATCATTTACTTCCCATAGTCCACTTGCATTCATTGTCATCATAGAATTCCAATCACTTGAACCAGCCTTCAAGGACCCCATTGCTGCACTTGTGTCATTGATATTACCATTAGGTAAACTTAATAAGGTGCATTTCAAGAAACAAATTTTTGAGCCAGTAGCATTTACATTTGCAGCATATTCATTGTAAGAAGCGTCAATTAGGGGAAATTCTAAGGGTGTTTTAGGTGCAGTTAGGGCAGAAAATAGTAAATTAGGTGATACTACAGACTTGTCTAAGAAACCACCAATTTTCTGAAAGAATTTGCGGGTCATTCCCCAGATATTTTCCTGAGCCTTGAGGGATCCAGACTTCACAGCACCTACCTCAGTCTTTACAACTGAACCAGATGCGTCTAAATACTGAACATCACTGTAAGGCTGAACTACCTCATAGAAATTTAACATCAAAGAGAGACAGTCAAGCCAATCTTCACGAGTGTATTTCAAGTTCACATCCATAAAGCAAACCTTTGTGAAATTACTGGGTATCTTTTTCTCTAGTAAATTCCAAACACTTTCCTTGTAAAATAGAGCAGAATTAGAAGAAAGAGTTAAAGTTGGTTCGACGAGGACAGGTTTTGAACCAGAGAAAAGGACTTCGGCATTAAAATAAGGAATATTAGCGGCCTTTAACTTTGCTTCTAGAGTTAGTGCATTTGCTAGAATAACAGGATCACCACCAGGGTTGTAATATGTATATGATACACATATATCGTTGCGAATTGGAAAAGAATATGCCAAGTCA
>RGCF01000285.1 GCA_009919265.1 Bacteroidota bacterium
TATACGGGAAATAGTGTTGTTTCAATCGGCACCAAACCTGAATTAAGCATTGCCGATGGAAAGCGCAATGTGATTTTTAACGTGACACTCAATGAGAACGTATCCGGTAATATGACCGGTGTTTCCAATTTGAGCAATGTCAATGACACACCTGAAAGAGGTGCTGTTGCTGGTGGTCGCGTTCTTTCAGCTGAGCGCGCCATTATGTTTATGGCATCACGCTTATTTGAAAATGATGATGTTGTTCGCTTCCAACCATGGACATTCAAAGATTTCCGTAAGGACACAACAGTTGACAATCGTTATTACTATGATACATTGTCATTGTCAGGTGCTGCGAAAGCTGCCACAATCGATTTGAATAAAGAAACTATCAAATGGACAAATGGATCAGGTGGTGCATTGACATCATTCTCCGTTCGTACATGGTTGGTTGATTGTAGATTCCAAAACAATATGGCACGCTTCCGTGGTGGTGCTCTTCAAATGGTGCAAGCACCATATGGAAGAGGAGCATATCCTGATACAACCGGATTGGGTTTGTCATTCTATCAATCAGACAAGAATCCAAACATCACAAATCCTGATGGATCTGTTGTTCGTGAGAATGACAGTATCATAGTTTTGGACATGCTTGACACAGATGGTACACCATCAAGTGAGCCATTGGTATCAAGAAATGATTCACGTCGTCAATCAGTTGATGATCCACGTATCGCTGTATATCTTGGTCGTATTCGTCGTTTAACATTTGACAATAACCGTACACTTGTTGCTTATGTAGATACAGTAACAGTAGGTGGTCGTCAAGTTCTTGTTGACAATACAACAAAGAGAGTTAAAGTTGACTCAACAAATGGCGTGCCCACAGACTGGAAAAATCAGGCTTGGGGTGGTGCTATGTATATTGGTGGACGTTTTGATGATGAATACAGAAGACTTGAAATTGGTCTTGGTGTGAATGATTCAATTCGTATCAACAGTATCAACCCATTGAATGATAAGATTCGCTTTGGAGAGAAGGACTATGTTAAGTTCACAAACAACAAAGTATTGAATCTTCAAGAAAAATTAAGTTCACGTGGTGCACGTGGAGGTGGATTGTACATCGGTGCATTTACTTCTATGGTCATCAACGGTGAATTCGAAAACAACTCTGCAGAAACACCATATTTGTCACCTAAGAACAATGCAGACTATGCATTGGGCGGTGCGATTTTCCATGAAAATACATATGGTCGTCTTCAGATTCGCGGTAGTTCACTTCAAGGTACATTCTTCAAGAACAATAGAGCGAGTTCAGGTGGAGCTATCTATGTAGATGGTAATACTGATCCTCGTCCTTCACCAATCATTGGTGGTTCTGATTCACCATTCCCACGCATTAGAGATTATGGTCGTAGAATTGATTTCGAAGACAATAAAGCTATTGCTCATGGTGGTGCGGTTTATACCAAACGTAACATGACCTCTTATGGAGCCGGTGGTTTCATTAATGATTTGCCATTGGCACAATCATATGGCCCAGGATTCAGCATCAACTATCTAAGAAACACAGCAGGTTATTCCGGTGGAGCGATTGCAATGCATTTGCCAAGCATCGAACCACCAGTACCAGCATGGCAAAGAGTTGCAAGAATCGTACGTAGTGACTTCCGCAATAACAGTGTTGGTGCAATTGGCATCAACCCAACAATTGATGAGAAGAAATTCGTTCGCGGTGGTGGAGCTGTTTATTCATTGAATGCAGATCTCAATCTCGTGAAAGGTACATTGTTTGAGAATAATAGTGTAATCAATGGTTCCGGTGGAGCGATTGCAATGATCAATCCATTGACATCATCTGATCGCATGTTTATTTCTGATGCAGACAATTTTACAGTTGAAGCAGATGGTACAATCAAAATTGGAACATTTGTTTCGAACGATTCAATGTTTAATAATAAGAAAATCGCTGCAGTTCCTGCGGATGTTCGCATGCTTACCAGATTCATCAATAATAGCGCAGACATCAATCCTGATGAGCGTTTGATGGGTTCAGGAACTTCACAAATCGGTGCAAACTTCATCGATGTGAAGCGTTATCATCCAGGATATGTAACAAATCCATCACCTTCCGGACTTCGTGAAAACGGCGTTGGTCTTGGTGGTGCGATTTATATACTCGACAGTGTTGTAAAAGATAGATTCTTCAGAAAGGATACCATCTTATTCAACCGCGTTCGTATTCAAAACAATAATGCATTTACTGGTGCAGCTATTTATTCAGACAACTATGCATTGGCACTTGCATTCAAGCGTTCATTGATCACAGGTAACGTTGCACATTCTAAGATCGGTAGATCACAAGATGTTGTTGGCGGTCCACTTGTATCAGGAAACAATCAAGCTTCCAGCGATCTCGCAGGTGCAGTGTTGTACGGTGAAATTGTTGGTCCAATTCCATTTAGAAGTTATCATGAAGCAAGTAATGCTATTCACAGCAATGATGCTCGCTTCTTGATTCGCTTGCCTGATGCACCAAATACAAAAGGTGTATTGGCAGGTGGTTATGGTACCGGTAATGGCGGTGTTGATACACTTCGTGGAAATTACTGGGGTCAAACAGAAGCAAATGTTTCAACAATTCTTCCAACAGCTCAACCAGGATTTACTAATGGTGCTGTACAAGAAACATTCTTCGTAAGAGGAAATGGTGGAACACATCTTCGCTTTATCAATAAGGCAACATATACTGACTTGCGCGAGCAAGGTCCATTTAACTACAATGCGACAAACTCACAAGGTAGACCAGGTTTGGATTATAACTATAAGCCAATCTTGATCGGTCAAGTGCCAGACACATTGTTGATGTCAGGTATGGTATATGATATGTTCGATAAAGGAACAGACATCAAAACAGCAGATTATTCAGTTCGTAGAAGATCACCAATTGAAGACTTTGCAGTTGGTATTCCTCCAAAACTGAGAACATATCCAGCAAGTGCAACTCAATCATCAGGTAAAGTAGTTCGCAGACTTCTTCGCGATCCATTCGCAACAGATTCAGCTAACTATGCAGCTGGTGGAGAAAACTTGCTTTGGAAAGAAATACGCAAACTTCAAGGTGAATTTGCAGTTGATCACAGATCAGGTGAGTTTACTCATCCAATCGGTTATCCATTGTTCCTTGAATCAAAAGCACAATACAATGGTGAAGACATCAATACAAACAATGATGATCCATTGTTGCTTAATGAGTCCGTGTTCTTCGTTATCAATGACTCAACAGGTGATTATGTACGCGTTAATATGAAGCAGATGACAGATGTACAAACAACAGACAATGACGGTGTATATCCTCGTGAATATCTCCGTGGTCGTATTGACTTTGTTGCTGACTCTGCAGAAAGAACAGGTACAACATCACGCGTTCGTCGCTTCTATGAAGGACTTACAAATTATGGTGGAACAAATTCACTTCTTCCTTTCATTGCTGACAATCCTGTATCAGAAGATAGTGCAGCACTTGGAAATAGAAGATGGGAAATGCAACTCGATGATGCTAGATCACATAACTATGACAATAATGAGAAAGTGAATTATATCAATCGTGCAAGTTTGCCAGCATCTATTCCAAATGGAGCTGTTACATACTATGCAGGTGAAAATTATAATTCACTTCCAGTTCGTCCTGGTGATTTTGTTCGCGTTATTTCTCGTTCAGTTCTCTGGAGAGAAGGCGTTAACTCAGCAATCGACAAAGGTAT
>RGCF01000286.1 GCA_009919265.1 Bacteroidota bacterium
AGATCATTTGCCGGATTTGGAAATATGCTTACAATATCATCGATCAATGATTCAGATACATCGCTTGGAGTTAGCACAGTGTCAGCTTGAATAATAGTCAATGATTGTTGAGGTACAGATAATCCTTGTACATGAATCGTACCCAAGCGTTTTGACTTGGAATCATTCAAGTCAGTTGTAAATGTAAGGAGAGAAGAAGTATTTCCTGAATCAGTTTTTATATGAATCCAAGTATCAAGTGTAAGACATTTCCAAGGTGTATTTGAAGTAAGTAGGACAGAATGCTCTTTCTCTTTTGCAGGTATATATAATGTGTCTGCTGATAATGAGAGAGTCAGCTTAACGCTGTCTTTCTGGATCACAGGAATGATGATATCATTTACATTCTCACCTTTGAGTACTATTATCGACTTCCTTGGTGATGATGTATTTTCTTTTGCAGTCACAGTTATCATCTGAGTGGTATTACCCGTATCAGGTTGTACTGTTAACCAAGCAGCAGGGGAAGTTGCCTTCCATGGGGTATTAGAGACAAGTTTGAATGCATAGCTACTATTTTTTGCGGCATGAAGAACTATGGTGTCAATATCCGCAGCCATGACAGATGGAACATGGACTGAATCAAGTTGTGTAATGGCAATTGTCTTGATAATTGAAGCTCCTGCTTGAACAGAAATTGTTCCATATCGTTTAATGGTATCCGTATTCACATCTGCATTGATAAGCAAACCAGCATTTCCAGATCCTTGCATTGGGTTACAATGTATCCATGGATCAGATGTGGTTATTGTCCAATTTGCATTACATGTAATCGAGACGGTGCTATCTATTGAAGCATAAGCGGGGAACAATAAATTCTGTTTGTTTACAGTGAGCGTTATAATACTATCTCTTTGTGTAATGAACGCTGTTTTTGATGGTACACCATTTGCAGTAAAGGTTATGACAGCATTTCTATTTCCGGTTGCTTTGTTTTCTGCACATTGAATATTGACATTACCATTTCCATTTCCGGCAAGGGTTGATGGAACTGCCCATGTTTGATTGCTCGAAACACTCCATGCTGTATTTGATGTCACTTGAATATTGACAGTAGAAGGTGCAGGTGCTATAGTTATTGAAGTGGGTGAAATATCCAATGTTGGATTTGGTGTGGTATATACTGTAGTTGGCTCAGTAACGCTTGGTACTTTGGATGCTGTTTTGATTCCATAAAATGTTGGACCTACCACATAAGGATATGCTGAATTCCAATTATCATCAACAGTTGAAAAGTATGCATAAATTCCATTTGGATATTCGGGTGTAACACAAAATCTTCCATTGTGATCATCCAGATAATCAGGCTCTGAATGTGAAACAAAGACATAGTCTTCACGAAAATAACCAAGCGGATATGTGGTGTTAACAGCCGGTCCGTCTAAGACATCTGTGCCATCGGCATAATGAGTGCGAACAGAAATGTTTCGCAATTGAAAAGAAGACTTCATCCGTACTATGCCACCGGATCCATCTTTATTCTTATAACCATATGCACCATAGATTGGAAACCCATCATAAGCAAAGCCAATCAATGGAGAATGAACATTGGCATTGATAGTGTATAAACCATCCGAATCATATAATGAACAAACGGTTGAGATAACAGTTTTATCCAATTTGAAAGCTGATGGATTTTGATGATGATGATAATTTCCCATAGCAGGGTGACCTTTTGCGCAGTCAAATCCAATTCTCTCAGCCACGATTGCATCACGATTCCATATATTATCGCCTTGACCTCCAAGTGGACCACCCAGTAATCTATTTTGCGATGTCTTCCACGAAACACCATCTCGATAATCAAATAATGCAACACCATTGATGAATATGCCAATATTCCCTCCAGTTGTTGCAGTCGGATTTCCTGTGTTCTGTTGTGGATTTAAAGGAAATTTAAAAATGGCATTTTGACTTTGTGCCTGGGACGGATTTCCATCAAGGAAAGGACCTGTAGGATATGATGGAATTCCATTAGTATTGATGTACACACTTGATGCTGAATACTGGACTTTTTGAACATTGACGAGTATATTATTGGTGATCGCAGTTGAGTTATTCTTGACATAATAACTTCCCACAGTGGTGGTGTTTTGAAGCCAAGAAGTGATGACAGGATTTGTTTGTGATTGCGCAACGGATAGCAGCAAAAAAAAGTACATGAATTTTATCATTGTTTAACTCGCTGAGAAAATTTGGGATCGCTAAAGTTCGGTTGAAATAAAAATGACTTATCTGTCAAAGTATGTAAAAAGGCCATCAAATCAGTTATCTGATTTGAAGTAAACTTCATCGAATGTAATATGTCGCGATGTTCATCGGTTGTATCAATGTTGTATGCATAATGATTGATTGCATCTCTCAGTCTTGAAAATCTACCATCATGCATATAGGGGAATGTGTAAACGATGTTTCGGAGTGTTGGGACTTTGAAATGACGCATATCTTGTATTGCATTTGTGATAGCATATCTACCAAGATCTTTCAATGTATCATTCATGCTTAGTCCATTATGTGCAAATGAATTATTTGTAAACAGTGGTTCTTGATGACAAGTATTGCAATGTTGCTTGAATATCGAATATCCGGATTGTTCTTGTTCAGTGAAAGAAGCCATGTATTGTTGAACTGAATCATAACGAGAATGAAAAGAAACAAATTGCAATTCAAAACTTGCAATGGCTTTGAGAATCTTTGCAATTGTTATTGAGCCATCTGTAAATGCAGATTGAAACATAGCAGGATATGTATCATGCATCTTGAGTCTCTTGATAATGGTATCCAATGAATTATCCATTTCATGATGCGAGGTCAAAGGTGTCAGCACCTGAGCTTCCAATGAAAAACTGGCTCCATCCCACATGAATGATTCACTCCAAGCAAGATTTGCCAATGATGGTGCATTACGTTTTCCTATTCTATTATCAATGCCATGACTCAATGGATGATCAGAATGTGTGAATCCATTGTATTGTGAATGACATGATGCGCAAGAGATGGAAGTATCTCTGGAAAGAATTGGATCATGAAATAATGTCCTTCCCAATGCAATCATTGAAGAATCATGTTCAGAATCTGAAATTGTTGTTCTTGGATTGGGAATATGTTTTGGAATTTCAATAGTGAAACCCATTAACAGTACAATGCTGATTGATATGAGAAGCAATGAGTTCAATTCGCAATACTCATAGAAGAATATAGAAGATCCGATAATTCTTTGGCCTTTTTACCGGGCAACATGATTTCATATGTATTCTCTTGTATAAGTTGCTCGAGACAAGGTTTAATATCCATGGAAATATTCAAGTGTTGATTGCCTATGGGTATCTTCAAGCGATATATTGTTGCATAAGGAATGCTATATCCGCCAAGATGCAATTGAAATGTTCTTCTTTGATTATTATCACGAATGAAATACCCTTCAATCTTGCAATGAATGTATCCTGTATTCCAAGTCCAAAACATACCATGCAAAGGATCCAATGCATCTGAAAAAGTTGTGTGAACTGTTTGGCTCGAATCTATTCCAAACTGTAATGATTCTGTGCTATCAGAAATCACAAACCCCCCGCCCTTCTCCAAGTCCAATAATGTGACATGTGTATTGATGGTATGTATCGATGTGACATATATTTTGAACGTTGAAAGAACAACACTTTCATTTACAAAAGGGGTGGCCTTATGC
>RGCF01000287.1 GCA_009919265.1 Bacteroidota bacterium
ATGAAATCTTATAAACTGCTCATTGCACTTCTACCATTTTTTGTTTATCCTGCATTTTCGCAGGACACTTTTTCGATTGTATGTGCTGATTCATCAACAAGAGAGGTTGGTAGTGCCGGCGCATCATGTGTGGATCTTATTGCTTTTGGCATCACAGATGCATCTTTTTTGGGTCAGATTTTTCCCGATACAGGTGCAATCAATACACAGGCATCTTATCTACCAAGCAATCAACAAAATGCTGCACAAAGAATGCGCACTACTGATTCCCCAAAAGCAATGGCTGAGTGGGTAGAAGAAAATGATGTTGAAGGTAATTCCGGCATAAGACAATATGGATTTGTCAAATTCATGGGTAAGTCTCCTCAATCAGCAGGCTTTACAGGACAAACTTGCATTGACTATAAAAATCATGTAGCTGGATCTATTGACGGAATCGCCTATTCAATTCAAGGAAATATTCTTCTTTCACAGGATATTCTTGATGGTATGGAATCTCGATTTAGAAATGCAAAAGGCACATTGGCTTGTCGCATGATGGAAGCATTGCAAGGTGCCAAAAGTGTAGGTGCCGACACACGGTGCGAGCCAAATGGTACCTCATCTCTTTTTGCTTTTATCAAAGTTGCAAAACCTACAGACAAAGCCGATAAACCCTATATCTCTCTGTCAGCAGTTACTTCTAATGGAGAAAGAGTCGAACCAATTGATGAATTACAAAGAATATTCAATCAATCATATGCCTGCGGAAGTGTTCAAGTTCAGGAAATCAAAGAGAACATAACAATGTATCCCAATCCTTCGAATGGCTTACTAAGATTCTCGGTAGAACAGCAAGACATTCTCATTTTAGATGCCAAAGGTAGATCTGTATTGCAGTTAAAAGGACCTACTCAGATCATTGATTGCTCTGTATTCCCCAATGGCTCATATACATTACAAACAAAAAGTTTCAGTGGAACCATCATTATTCAACACTAATCATCGGATGTAAAATGAAAACTTTGATTCTCTCTTGCTTTTTCTTCTTGGGATGCTTGACATTTCAAATGAATGCCCAAACTCAAATGGAAATGAATGACGAAGCACATGAAGCATATGTAAAAGCTGATAAAGAACTCAATGCAGTGTACAAATTACTCATGTCTAAACTCAATGAGCAAGAAAAAGCAGATGTAAAAAGTGTACAGAAAAAGTGGATTTCAAGAAAGGAATCTTCTTGTAAAAAAATGTCAGATGGAAATGGCAGCATGTCTCCAATGATTCTGTACAACTGTCTGGAAGAGAAGACCCTTCAAAGAACCAAAGAATTACGCGGAATGTTGCGGGGTCGTTAATTTAGATTCCCGCATCAGGGAATCTCTTACGTAAGAATGCAAGACACAATTCAATTGTTGCTTCGATTCCTTTTTTATGTGTTCTTTCAACGCCATGCGAAGCAGATACACCGGGTCCTATCAATCCTACCCTAAAATCATTGCCTGCTCGTAAAGCTGCAGACCCATCTGATCCATAAAATGGATAAATGTCTGTCTTATGAGGGATATTGTGTTTCACTGCAAGTTCTGTCAATTCTTTGCGAAGAGCATAGTCATAAGGCCCTGTGGAGTCTTTAGCGCATATTGAACAATGTGTTTCACTTCCCTCGCATTGATCACCAACCACTCCCATATCAAGGACAAGCAAGTCTTTGACTGTTTCAGCATAGCCACCTGAACCACCATGACCAACTTCTTCATAATTACTGAAGAAGAATTCAACAGGAATAGAAATGTTTCGCTTTGCTATATGTTCAGCCAATCGAAATAAGACATAGCAAGATGCTTTATTATCCATGAATCTCGATTTGATATATCCACTCGATAATTCTTCATAACGCGGATCAAAACAAACAAAATCGCCTACGCGAATGCCCAATTGTTCACAGGCATCTTTTGTAGCAACTTCTTCATCAAGTCGAATATGCATTGAATCAATCGATCTTTGCGCGGTATCGGTAGCTTTATTTGCATGTGATGCAGGATTATTAAGCAGGAATGTTCCGGTGAATATCTTATCCTCCATTGTTCTGATGCGCACATAACCACCCTCAAAACTAATCAGACCCAATCCTCCGATAGGTGAAATCGTGAGTGTTCCATTTGACTTTATTCCTGAAACAATTCCACCGAGCGTGTCAAGATGAGCCGCCAAGGCAATCGTTGGATTCTCTCCAAATGCCAATTTCACTGCACCTTTATGCGTTTGCTTTGGCTGCAACCCTTGTTGCTGAAGGAACTGCATAATATATGCTTCGGCATTATGCGTATAACCAGTGGGTGAATCTATTTCAACCAATTGTTTCAATGATTCATAGGATGTATTCATTTGACTGCTCCATACAAAAAGAGCACATCAAAAGATGTGCTCTCGTAGAAATAATTCGATTGATTTTATGCGCTGATGATCCACACTTTAAATGTGGCAATTACTTCAGGATGCAATTTTGCTTTGACATCAAAAACACCAAGTGATTTGATAGGCTCATCGATGATGATGGAGCGACGATCTATGTCATGACCCATCACACCAAGTTCATGTGCAATCATTTGTGGTGTTACTGATCCAAACAAACGGCCTTCTTCACCAACTTTCATTGGTACGCTGACCTGAATTTCAGCCAATTTGGAAGCAAGCAATTCAGCTGCTTCCTTCTTGCGTGCCATCTCTGCCATGTGGCGCTTCTTCTCACTTTCAAATACATTGATGTAAGTAGGAGATGCATAATATGCAAGACTTCTGGGAATGAGGTAGTTACGTGCATAGCCATCTTTGACTGTCACGATATCACCCATCTTACCCAGGTTTTCTACATCTTGACGAAGAATGATTTTCATAGGTTCATCTCTTTCGGGAATGTGATAACTCGTGTATCAATGGGTAAATTATAATTCAGTTTCAATTGGAGCTTTCACTGGCGCAACATTCTCTTCCATTGGTTCTGCTGGAATATTTGAACCGGAAATGAGTGCGCGCTCTTTGCGATGCTCACGGAGTTTTTCTGATAATTCCAAGGTCAAATGACGCAAGACATTTTCTTCCAAAGTGAAGAAACGCTCAATCAAAGGTAATACCTCAGATGCTGTTTCAAAGGCCATATATACATAAAAGCCATTGTATTTCTTTTTGATCGGGTAAGCAAGGCGACGACGGCCCCACTTGTTCATCTCAACGAAAGTGCCACCATGATTCTCGATGTATTCGGTTACTCTGCGGATGACCGCTTCAATATCCGGATCTTCAAGGGCGGCATTGATGATGAATGTGCTCTCGTATAAACGACGAATGCTCATTCTGTGCTCCTGTGGTTGTTGTTTCAAACAGCCCAAATCATATAGTGTTTGGGCAGGAAATTAGAGCAGCAAAGATAGGAAGTTTTCTTGTAATTACCGCGTCTTTTCTTGAAAGATGGGCAGTTCAATCATAGGTTCATCGTCTTCTTCATACCCCTTTGTATCCCATTGTGACCCCAATAATTCCTCCAAAATGGCTATGATTCGCACGCTAATCTCATCGCAAATGGCAAATCCTGTAGAATGTAGCTTAATGATTGTATCTTCTTGTAATTCAACAATTTGTATATATTCATGAGTAATTTCTTCATCCAGATGTTGAATAATAGATACATGAATGTCTATGCCGAATTCTTCCATAAATCGCCGTTTTGAGAG
>RGCF01000288.1 GCA_009919265.1 Bacteroidota bacterium
AAGAAAAAAGTGATTAGAAATACATTCTTCTTAGTATATAAGTATTATAGGTTTAATTCTTATATAATATCACATTAGATTACACAATACACGACGACAGAATGAGCAAAGACCAAGTATTCTGGATGGAAGACCCAACTGTCCTTATGAACAAGGAGTATATTCGCGAAATCTGGCCGCAAAAAACGATGGAGCCGCCCGCCAAACTCAATGCAATCACCCGTTTCGTCATTCTCGCGACAATTTTAGGATATCTACTCACATCGTCATTTTCACTCTTTATTCTAGGCGGTATTACTTTAGGAATTATTGTTGTCGTCTATAATTTCGTCCATAAAGGCAAGGCGGGTGTCGACGCCGAGAAAGCGAAGAAAGTCCTCCATACGAAAGAAGGGTTCGCCAATAATATCGACAAACCCGAAATGTATGACCTAATGCGGGAGGATTTTACAGCCCCGCGTCCCCAGAACCCGATGATGAACCCGCTCCTCCCTGAAATCATCGACGACCCACAACGCCGTAATGCTGCGCCGTCATTTAATCCGGCGGTAGAGGCGGATATTAACGAAGCGACCAAGCAATTCATCACCGGAAGCTTCGACACAAACGCGAGTAATGTCATTTACAATGGGTCAAATGTCCCAGCAGAACAGCCGAACCACACGCCGGAAGAAACATATGGCAAATTATTCGGAACTTTAGGTGATAATGCTGCTTTCGATTCGTCGATGCGGCAATTCCATCCTGTTGCAAATACGCGTATTCCAAACGACCAAGACGCATTCGCGAAGTTCTGTTATGGAGAGATGAAATCGTGTAAGGAAGGCGACGAATTCGCGTGTGGACGCATTAATTCGCGATTGGGTCCGGCGATTGGACATTAAACCGCCGAATAATTATCATACAATATTATAACATAAGATATTATACGATAAAAATGGCCTACGTTCATAACTACGCTTTTGATAATATGTCGCGTATCGGATGCGATACAGGCGACCTCTCTCAACGCAATGTCCAGAACTTGAATGCTGCGAATTATGCCCTGAACAACTTTTTCTCGACGGATTGCCAGATGGAGCGGCCAATCCAATTCGCCACGAGCCAGCCCAATGTGTTTTATAAGGGCGGACATCACACCGGGTTTGGCGGCTGTAATATCGATACGAACTCCGAGCTGTCGATTGGAAGCTTGAATACCCACGCAAAGTGTAAATTGAGCCTTCTTGAGCGCCCATTCAAGACAGTCCCTTATTTAGGACGCGGAGCTGTGAATGTCGATTTTGAATCGAGGTTGCGCCAAGGTGATATGAATACGAATAAGAAGAGTATCACCCAAATCTCGGAGCAGATGAACTCGGCGCATAGCGATTACCCCCTTCAAGAGGAGTTTAAGGCGACGATTAACAACCCGGCGAATTATGTCGAAGGTGCCGCGGTGAATGGCTGGATACGCGGAGGTGTTCCGTCGCGCGAGTTGGTGCGTGACCAGGAAGAGTTGTTTAACGGGGGGCGATAAGCTACGACGTGCATACGACGCATAATATATAAAGGTATTTTCATCACACTTTTATATATTGAACAAACGATAATGGATGCCGCGGTTACTGAAGTCGACCTTTCTGGATACAATTATGACCTTGTCCCCACATACAAAATGATTGAAGACCCCGACGACCAAGACACGCTATTTCGAATCCAATTTTTACAGGCTTTTGGAATTAACGATGGTGAATATCATCCGGAGATTGTTTCGGCGGTGATTGACGATTTGTATGAACGATTTCGAGAGAATACAGGCATTCGAGAGATTTTAGAAGCACATCCATTATATCAAGCGAAGACAACCGGCGAAGACGGGAACATCGAGATGATTTTCTGTATGATGTTTTCGTTTCAGTTGTTCGACTTATTTCACACCTGCCTTCGTCACGCCAAATATAAGGAAGACATCCCGCAAACGAAACGCGACGAAATGAAAGAGTTTTTCAGGACGATGATTTAGGCGAACATAATTCGAAAATATTTAATACTATAATATAGTATATAATTATTTTATCATGTCAGTAAGAGGACCAGGTGATACTGGGTATGACCATAATATACCACATTTACATAAAGCGTTCGAAAGAATGTCACTCGAGGAAAGAAAACCCGAACCTTACCAACGCCCCCCCCTTCATATGGTCAAATGGTAAATATCTATGCTGCAGTTGGGCAAGATATAATTCGAATTCGTGATAAATTTAATTATAGAAACTATGGTCAGATGGTGAATATATATGGTACTTTAGGTCAAAGACAAAGTAGAATTCGTGATAAATTAGACACTGCGGTATTTGTAGCATCAGTTCCGCTCACAGTATATACTGTCGGTCAAGATCAAGGTAAAATTGTTGATAAATTCGATGTAGGTAAGATGGCATTTTCCGTTCCATTTAGACTCTATGCTGTTGGTCAAAAAGAAGGAAGAATTTATACGAAACAACTTACTGGATCTGACTTTGGTTATTTGGCATTTGGCAGCACTGCAAATGCTGCTGTTGGTAATATTGACTATCAATTTTGGAGTTAAACTATGCATTATATTTTTGATAAAATTTCTTCACCTTTTGTTTATGGTCCACTCACTAAAGAAGAAGTGGATTCAATCACAGTTGCAAAGGCTCAAATCCCTGAACCAGATGGATGGTATGTTGGAACATCCATTGAACAAACTCATTTGACAGAAAAGAAAATTTTCAAATGGGTTCCACCAGTAATCGAGTAAAAAATGGCAGATAAAATAAGCGGAACAGCAATTGAGAATGGAACTATCACAGTTTCTCAAATGGCATCAAACACTTGGGCGCAAGTCTATGGTGCACTCGCCATCGCAAATGCTGCTTATGATAAAGCAAACACGGTAGTTACACCTGGAACAAATGTTGCAGGTGATTTGATTTTTTCTACTGGTCGACTTGGACTTGGCATTTCTCCAAATACAAAATT
Organism: Bacteroidota bacterium; assembly: GCA_009919265.1. Taxonomy (GTDB): domain Bacteria; phylum Bacteroidota; class Ignavibacteria; order Kapaibacteriales; family UBA961; genus UBA961. Next base: position 2,992 of record RGCF01000288.1, read on the forward strand.
GCATGTTGAAGGCACAACTACTCTTGGTGAAGTGATTGAGAAGATAAATGTCAGTGCAACTGCAATGAGTGCAAATTTAAACTTTGATGTTCTCACTCAACCAATTTTGTATCTAACTTCTTCTGCAACTGCAAACTCAACAATTAATTTTCGCGGAAATTCAACAGTTGCATTAGATGGACTATTAAGATCTGGACAAACAATCACAGTTTCTCTATTAGTAACGAATGGAGTAACTCCATATAAAGCAAACGTCGCTTTAGTAGATAATATCGTTCAAACAATACGATGGGCTGGAGGCACTGAGCCAGTGACTGGTAGTGCAGGTGCAATTGATCTATACTCATTCACAATTATTAAAACTGCCAATGCAGCATTTACTGTTCTCGCAAGTCAACAAAGATATGGATAAGGCTTGTAACAATGCCACAATTAAGTCGAGTCTCAACAGTCAATAATGATGTAAGAATTAGAAAACTTGGTGATGCAAATATAAGCATTACTCCAGTGCCTACTGGTTATGCAACTCCGCTAATCAATATTAAATCTACCTCAGGAGTTTTAACACTGCCTGGTGGTACATATAATCTAACTCCAAATACCACTTTTACTGCAAATGTATTAATTTGGGGTGCTGGTGGTGGCAGCTCAACAGGAAATGGTGGAGCAGGTGGATTCTCAACAGCATACATGAGATTT
>RGCF01000289.1 GCA_009919265.1 Bacteroidota bacterium
ACGATATCAAGGTTGAGTTCAAATGTACCGACGACTTCATCTTTCACTCATATCTCCGCTGGGGAAAGGGTGCCGGTTTCAGTAATCTCCGCTTTGATTTGCGATTCGGTCCCGCCTCAAAACAGAGGAACTCTAGAAGCGCATAAAATTGACTGCACTCTAAACTGCAGTCCCTGGTTAGAATGAGTTCCCAACCGTATAAGGCAATTTCCCTGTTTTCTGGTTGCGGCGGTGATACACTGGGTCTAGAACGCGCTGGATTCAACGTGGTGGCCTTCAATGAATTCAATAAGACCGCTATTGAGACTCATCTTGCTAACTTTCCACATTCGGTGCTTCTCAAGGATCCCCAGGCAAACTCTAGCCCCGATATCACAAAGGTACCCGACGCAGTATTTACTCCCTACGCGGGTCAGATACATCTAGTATTCGCAGGCTTTCCATGTCAAGGGTTCTCACGTGCAGGCAAGAAGAATATTCAGGACCCTAGAAACCAAATGTTTCGTCAATTTGTTCGCGTGGCTCGCCTTGTCCGACCTAATTTCATTATCGGGGAAAATGTGACGGGACTTCTAACCATGAAAAGCGGTCCTAATGAAGATGATCCGCTCATGCTAGATATAATCACAAAGGCCTTCCAAGAAATTGGCTACAGTCTCACATATAAGGTCTTGGAGGCAACAGAATTCGGTGTACCGCAAAAAAGAAAGAGGGTTGTTCTCGTCGGATGGGATTCTCGTCACCAGACTCAATTGGACCCCTCTAGTTTCTGGGCCTCCGTCACCGCATTCGGATCACGTTTACCTCAAGTAAGTCAGTCCTCCTTTGTAACGAATTCTATGGAGGGTGCGCATCTGATTCCTACGACTTCTGTTCCAGAGAACTTCAGTGATTACGCACTCTTAGTTACGGAAGACGCCCAACCTACGGATGTACCTCATCCATACGTTGTTCTTAAAACAAGAGAGAACCTTCTTAGTTGCTCTAAGAGAGATAGTCCCATTCACTCCGAGATTATAGCAGTAAATCGCCCAAGTAAAACAATTATCTGTACATACGACCATCAACCCAGGCTCTTAGTTGGTTTAAAAAAGCCAAGTGGTCTAGCCTATGCCCGTTGTCTTCTACCCGATGAACTTAAACAGATACAAGGGTTTCCCGCTGAGTTTATTATAAGAGGCATCAAAAAAGAGAAGGTGACACAAATTGGAAATGCGGTTCCACCACCAATGATCCATTCTGTATCAGGAGTTCTACGCCAATATTTATGAATGTTATACATCATGGTACAACTAAAAACGAATCACTTCATGGATGTATGAGCGCGACAAATACCATTAGCCCAAGAATCTGAAAGACTGACTTAGCCGGACGTGCGAACTCAAAAAGAGGTACCACACTAAAATTCCATAACCAAAGACCTGCAAAAGATAAGATCGTCACTGCCAAAAAGAATGCCAAAATGGACGCAATTGCATCCGTATATACAGACGACTTCCTGTATGCCTCTGTACCCCCAGGATTTGTGAAGCCATCCACCGCTGCTCTCATAGTATTAGCCAAGAACACCATCTATTCAGGAGCTTCATTTTTTTCGTATACAAGTGCCTCTTTTGTCTTTGTAACTCTCTTTGCTTCCAAGAAATCCTGTAGTTCCTTAGCAGCCTTCTCAGATTTCAAATGTTCCGCCATAAGGCTCACGAGTTCCTTCTTGGCAATAGGCGCCTTTCTGATACTCTTCTTATATAAGACGCGTGCATTGGAAGATTTTAAATCCAATGCACCAATACTATGCTTCTTCATAGTACCCATAATGAGACCCTCCATAACCGTACAACGCTTGTTCTGTTCACTAATCTGCTCTAACAATACGCGTTTCTGTTCAAGCAACTTATATTTTTCCTCCTGAATCCGCTTCCACTGTGTTAGCAATCCAGGTAGATTCTGAAACTCCTGTTGCTCCTCGGGAGTCATTTGTATATCAGACATTGGTGTACTTTCCGTTGAATTCGTGCTACGATGGGACATCCTCTATAATGGATATGAACTGGTATTTTAGGCGACTAAAAATTGAGCATTCACCTATATACAATATTGTATACAGGCGAATGACAACATATCTTGAGATAGGCACATCATTCTTAGAGACCCTATGGTTCTCCTACGCATCCAGGATACTAGAAAATGCAATAGAAGTCTATAAACTTGATGAGGCGGTGGCAATGGCTCTTCGTGAGAAATTTTTGAAACGCGGGGACTATGTTGTTGTATTGCGCGAATGAACGGTAGTGTAATTAGCCGATATATAATTTCACGCGACTCGTTACACCCTGACGACAGACATGACACACCGCCGTCTTTTTTGAGCAATTCGTACAAAACGTGTGCCCACACGGAATGAATACCATTATAATAGTCTCTGACATACATACACAGCAAAGTGGCTCGCTAGCATTCATAACCCTCTGAGAAGTCAGAATATCCCTGAGGGCCGCGTATTTTTGGATGGCATATATGTAACTCAGATACAACTTCTCAATAGGATGAGATTCAAATTGCTGTTGAATGTATTTTTGCATGACTTCTTCAAACCCTTCAATCTCAGGGCGTTCCAACGAAATAAGTTGTATCACCTTATCCACAACTATGTCTAAATGAAAGCATTGATTTTGTAAAGCCTGATCAATACGAATCATCTCATCGCCAACCGTCTTCATATAATCTAAGAGGCTCCTCGTCATAAATATGTATTTCTGTAGCGGTGTATCAGATACCCTTGACTTCTCCAATTCCGCAATATAGATATTTAACTGATGTATTCCTTCGCCCGATACATCTACAATAAAGTCTTTCAGGGTCTGTTTACTTGAATCATTCATCGTTAGATATTGGTTATGCTTTGAATATCTAGTCAAAAGTGACTGCGCAATTTTGAGAGGGTGTTCCTTTGGAACTGGTTTCGTAAAAAATTCTATTATATGTTCTTGATGGGCATTTATGATCTCACGTACCTTTTTTCTCCACACCTTTGCATTCTGCTGTTTCTCAGAAGTGTCCCCAGATACATGATATAGCGACACGTTGGATACTACATTTGTCAGTACATTTGAATGTAGTGTCTTTAATTCATTCCCATCTGCATCCGGGAAATCGGCTGGAGCATGTAGTATACCTCCATACCCAGAGTATTCGTTATCATTTCTAAAATCCTGCATCTGTAGGAATATAGAAAGGATTTGTAGTGTATATCCGCATGTCTAACGCCGACGTTTAGTTTTATTTTTCTTATCTTTGCCATGTTTCTTGTAAGCGCGTGTATATTTTCTACCGCCTTTATTTGGTCTAAAACCATATGTAGACGACGTAGGTTTACAAATGTTAGTAAATGAATCTGGCAAATGTGTATAAAAAAAATAAAAAGCAGCAGGCATTTTACTTAATATCTCGAGCCCCAAATATTTCTTTAGACTATTTATTAGTTCAACTTTAGATCTACCCGTATATCTACGCCCATATATTCCAGATAACCCGTTCTCATATATATCTATTAACTCCTCTAATCCATGATATAACAGAAAGATTTCATTATTCTGATATTTAGGATCCCCAATTGTATCTTTCATAACCTTTATTACTTGTATAAATTCATTTATACTAAAT
>RGCF01000290.1 GCA_009919265.1 Bacteroidota bacterium
AACTCTATACATATTTTTACTATTTTCACTATCCCATTTTGGATGCCTATATACATCAACATATACCCACCTACTCGTTTCCTTAAATGCGAATCTATACTTATCATAATAGGTTTCAACATTTCTTAATTTAAATCTACCATCTAAAAAGGACATCCATACTATATCGTTTGGATTTTTTATTACTAACATATTAGATTGATTTTGCCATATTATACAATACTTTTTTTAGTCCACCCAATGAACTCAATTTTGATTTAGTAACCATTACTTTTGTCAAAGGTAAAGTACGATTATTTTCTCTTAATTCAAGCATATTTACATGCGCAGGTTCACCATTGGCATCGGTGTGTGGTATAAACAAACCAACAGTTATTTTTTCTGGAACTGAATAACTTTGTTTTACTTCACTTAAAGAAATAAGGTAATCTTTACCTCCCGGTGTTAATGCCATTTCATTTACACTCGTACAAACATACATTTGTTTTTCTGCATTGAATACAGGAATATTAAATTTAATACCCACCAAATATTGTGGATTTTTCTTTCTTATCTTTTTCATTATCTATTCAATTTTGTTATACATTCATCAATCTTATTTCTTAACTTACCACCATATCCAAAATCACCATCAACTTGTACATGCCTCCATTGTGGAATACCCAATGACTTATATCCAAAGTTTAATTGCATATCATCAATAGAAATCCAATTGGTAGGTTTGAATGACTTAACCCACATTTCAATCTCACATGCTCTATCCCATTCCAACGATGAACTCATTTTTTTACGGGGGTTAAAGTGTGTTGTAGTATCTAATAAGTTCCACCTACCAATACCATAATGTTCAAATATCATACTCAACTGAATAAACCCATAATGTTTTCTCCAATCGGATGATACTACTAATTGTGCATCGGTTTGTTTTATAATTTCACTTAATGCTTCACACTCAGCTTTATCCCATGCGTAAGGTATAGTAAACTCATTCATCGTTCCTTCCATTATCTTCACTTTGCCATCTCCCCAACTTCCCCATGCTAACGGGCCATCTACATCAATGAATATTACTTTCTTTCTCATGTCAATTTGTTTACTAATGTATTCCATTCTTGTCGTTCTATCTTATCTGCATTATACATTTCGAATGTGTCAATGTTTTTATCATTTCTTAATACTAAAACATGATACTCATTATTCATATCGGATTTGTATATTGCTTCACATACATTCTTTTGTTCTTCATCCGTCATTGAACTTCTAAACTTCATTACGAATACGGGTTTAGGTTTAAGTTGTGTTACTGATGGAACTGAATTATTTGGTATTAAATGCGACATAATCTATAATTTATTGTAATAGTGTTCAAATTGTAATACTCTATTGTGTACCCAATCAACAAATGAATTAATTGTTTTCATAGGGTCACTTGTAAAGTTTCCACTATAAATGGTATCAATCCAATTCCTTCCATCTCCATTCTTTGCTCTCTTTATTTGATATGTTTCGTTTTCCCAATCTATAACAAATGCCAAAACATAATTACTATTATCAGGTAGAGTAAATACCCACAATTCAGGGTCTACACCATTTGTTGAAAATTTATATTTCTTACCCGTTCTTGTTGCAAATTTTACATCATCTATTTTTCTAAAATTCTCCGGCTTTTTCATAATCCATTTTATTTGTTTGTTACATTATCCCAATCATACAATACTTCTTTGAAATAGTTAAGTAATGTGAATGGGTCTTTTACATCATGTAATCCAAAGTTATATGTTAATGGTGTACCATTTATACCATCCCATAATTCCATTTTATATGAATGTTTATGACCACTTTCGGGATATCTACTCATGTGAACTCTAAATTGTGCCGAATAAATATTATCATGTACAAAATCAAATGTATAATAATCATTATCCCAATCCCAACTCATCACTTCAACTGGTTGTGAATTGATTGCTAATATTTTTTCTATATTGTCTATCTTTAACATACTACAATTGTTGTATTTTTTCCATTACTTCCGTTACATCTTGTTCTCTTAAATAACCAATCACATCATCCGTAATAGGAGTGTCATAACATATTTGGTCATCTTTGAAAATAGCCAATTCATACAATCCCTTATCACCACCATAAGTGTAAGGACTTTTCACTACTGATACTTCATATCCATTGTCAAATTTAGTTCTACTTACAATACCAAAATCTGCACCCATAGGGTTTGGTTTAAATACTATGTCTTTAAATGTTTTCATTTGTTTTAATTTATATGAGAAAATAGTAGGGGAATCGAACCCCTACTTGTTCCAAACTATCTTATTGTATGTTCTTAAACATTTGAGGTACTTGACCATAAACTGGCAACTTACCATCCCATTTGTTAATGTACTCTAATTGTAATAACAATGGTGTCAATGTTTGCTGCTTCATTCTATTTGATTCAGCTTCTGCTTTTGCAGAGGTTAACATAGCCTGTGCATTACCTTCGGCAGTTGCTACTTTAATCTTTGCTTGTGCTTCAGCCGTCTTAACTTCGTTCTCTGCTCTTAATGCAGCTTGAACTGCATTGTTCTTAGCTTCAATTGATTTCTTAAATGTTTCAGGGTAAATCAAATTGGATGTAAACTGATTGATTACAAATCCTTCTTTTAACAATGCATTGTCTAATAATCTACGAACTTCTACTTCGAATACTGCACGATTACTAATCAATTCGTCAGCTGTATATTTGTTAGTTGCTAAACGGAATGCATCATATACCGCAGTCTTTAAGAAACCTTCTTCAATATCTTCCAATGGTCTACGATACTTACTAAATATTGCAGGTACTTTTTCCCTTTGTACTGAATAATTCATGATAGGAGATACACTAAACTCCGAACCATCTTTACTATTTACCACAAATGAATTTTCACCTTTGTATTCTTTGTGTTGAATAAATGTAGGGAACTCATAGATTGCGGTTGTAAATGGATTATAGAATACCATACCCGTTACTGCTACCACATCATCTACACCTTTGTTATCACCATACTGATTTACTTTCACTCCTACATGCCCTGCGTCAATTCTTTCACACGACATAAATAAGAAAATTAATGTAATAAATCCTAATACACCACCCGTAATTGTTTTTGTCATTTTTTGTTGTTTTAATTTTTGTTCTTGATTAAATTGTTCTTCCATTCTATCCAATTCTTCGTCACTTCTACGATTACCTCTCTCATCCCAACGATAATTGTATCTTTCAAATTTTGCCATATTATTTTGTTTTATTTGTTTTCTTTCTTGTCTTTACAAAAGGTTCACTTTCATTTGTTCCAGCTTTTACCGATTGCTTTGGATTTGGTTTCTTTACAATTTTTAAATCTTCAATAACTGCTTGTTCAATTTTCGATGGTTGTTTTACTAACTCATACAATTCTATTCCTAACCATAGGACTAAAATTCCCAATGCAATACCACCTACAATATTTGCAAATGTATTAGCCATTGTTAAACACGGAAATATTCCAAATTGTAACAATAATAAAATTGTGATAAATGTGAACACTTGTTTTTGATACTTTTTTAATTTTTGCATTTCATTTCGTTTTGAATTTTCTTTAATCTAATTTGCC
>RGCF01000030.1 GCA_009919265.1 Bacteroidota bacterium
CCCTTTTTATTTTCATCTTATTTTTAATACTAGTATTCATACATTTCACAGTGTATCCTATTTTTTCCTTTTCACCGAATGATAATGGATTTATTCCGATCCCAACAGCTTCCGACAGGCAAATAGCATTTACGAAGAGTCCAGCGGCTGCCGACTTGTCTGCTAATTTTATAAATGTTCCCGTATCTTCCTATACTATTGGAATGGATCTATATTTTACAGGTGTTTTTGAACCATCCAATACGCCCCTTGTATTACTTTATAGAAGTAATGACATACAGACTCCCCCAACAGATTCGAAATCTCTCATTACCACCTATAGTAAGACGAATTTGATAGTATGGCTAGACTCTTTTAAAAATGATTTAAAAGTGAGTGGCATTCAAAGAGACTCCAATCTACAAACAAGCGTTATTGAAAATGTTCCTATCAAAAAAGTCTTTCGTGTGACCGTTGTGTTTGCAGATACATTCCTAGAAGTATATATAAATGGAAAGTTGGAATCCACACAACCGTTTCAGAATCTCAAGCCTGTAGCTGATACATACAGATTCTATACTGGGAGAACAACCTCGAGTGTTCAAATGTCAAATCTCACATTTTGGCCCAGAATTTTGTCTGCCCGCGAAGTTCAGGCATGGGGTTCTCCAATGAGTAAAGAGTCATTCTATATATCTAAGTAGATGGATCCTAGGGCCTTGCTATTTATAGTAGTATTTCTAGTAACTGTAGCAGGTGTATTGTATTATTTTAGCATGGGATATACACCCAAAATCATTGCGACAGCAAATGGACCTTTTCCTTTAGATTCGTCTGAAATTATATCGTCTATGGATACAAAAAAATTCTATACAGAAGGGGAAGGTAGTTTTTCTGCATTTATACAGATTGAATCGGTGAATCGCACAGGTTCATATACAGCTTGTGGCACAGAACCAGGAAAGATTTCTTGCACAGACGGAATATTTGTCCCATGCAAATGCGAGAGTGCAAGTGATTGTACGAAATGCACCCATTCAGGATATAGTACCCTTTTCAATATATCGGATGTAGCAAAACTAGAAATACTAATGGCCCCGGATGCGAGTCGCCAAGGTATGGCAATGACACAGCTTGTTGTTAAAACCAATACAAACGGAGTGGGGACATCCACGATACCGACGTTATATATAGAAACATTCAGGCTTCCACCTATTCCTTTACAGAAATGGAGCATGGTTACTGTGGCACGCGAAGGACGCCGTTTTGATGTGTATTATAATGATTCAATTGTTCTATCTCAAAAGACAATGTATATGCCCATATCGGACTCATCTTATACGAATCTGAAGGGTGTTACTTCCGGGTCGAGTTCATTAAAAGGCCAACTGGCATTGGTAAATCTTTACAGCTATCGCCTGAACAGCTTGGATGTAAGCGGAAAATATAGAGAATATGCAGACACGCGAGGACATCCGCGTATTTCGCAAAATCTAACGGGAACTTTTTCCGTGAATTTGTGTCCATCCGGTGGCTGTTTTGATATGCCCGTCATTAAACCCGCATCGCCGCTGTATGAATGGACTTCATCTTATAGCTAGAGCACATATTGGCAAGTATGCACCTGTGAAGCACTCCCCTAGGGGGCGCTTCACTTTGGCACTTACCGCTATGCATGTCTTAAATTTGGCATATAACTATAGAAGTATGGATCGCAATTCTCCAAGTAACAATACATGGTTTGGAATCATGACTGTTGTGTTTGTTCTCCTTGGATTAGTATTTATTTTTTATCTCTACAAATATTTGTATAGTTCATCCAATAATAAGAGCACTATCTTGGTTTCAGGGAAGCAAGCAGCAGATTCATCTCCTACAAATCTCCCGACAATCCCTGCCCCCTACGAGGGTGGAGAATATTCCGTGAATACATGGGTCTATATAAGCAGTTTCAATAAAAATATGAATAAACGGAAACACATATTTGAGCTCCAAGGTAACATATTCTCAACACTTCTTATTGGCCTCGGAGCATTTAATAATACTCTCATAGTTCGGACACATACAAAGTTGACAGAAGGATTTTTGAATTGGAATTCTAATAGAAATGGATCCTCAGGATCCACAGCGCCTGCAAATGCCCAAGATACAATTGGTAATCTTTCGGCTGCATCTCTAAATACTATGTTTGCCAACCTAGCTATGAATGATTCTTTACTGGATACTCCCCCCATTTGCGATCTTCCCGAAATTGATCTCCAGCGCTGGACAATGATTACGGTTGTTCTCACAGGCCGCACGATTGATGTATACCTAGATGGAAAACTCAGCAGATCATGTGTGGCGCCATCCTATTACAAAGTAGATCCTACGGGTGTAAAGCCAATTATGACATCCCGCGGCGGATTTGACGGATACACGGGCACCACTTCGGTTGCAAATTATGCCATGAATCCGGATGAGATTTATAGGACATATCTGTCAGGGCCAGAACCCTCTCCCATGGATATTCTGAACTGGTTTCTCTCTCTTTTCAAAGGTTCCTCTTAACTAGAGAATGCCCTATCCATATGATACATCAACATCTTCGGGGGCACCCGGTCAAATTCTAGTGGGTGTAATCACAATAGTCGTTCTTGTATTAGTTGCCTTTTCAATCGAGATGTTATACGTAATAACTATGAATTCGCGCAACCGATTTCAAACACTCCTGGATTACACCGCACATGCGAGCGAAGCTAGTATTGTAATACATCAGGATGAATCTAAATATACAGACGCGAAACCAATTAGTATATCCGTGAATGAACGAACAGGTATTGAATTCGCATATTCCGCCTACTTGTTTATAGAACCATCCACATTCACGGGCACGGATGTATATAAACACGTGTTTCATAAAGGATTTGCGAATCCCTGGCCTCTTATGGGGCCTGGTGTATTTGTAAATGGCGTCACAAATACATTGCGCGTGATCATGAACACATATCGCAATCCATTCACATACGCGGATGTATTGAATGTTCCGGTAAATAAATGGTTTCATCTCGTCTTGAATTGCTACAAAAAAGGCCTCGATATTTTCATAAACGGAAATCTGGCAAACCGCATTTCATTTCATGATACAATACCCTATCAAAATTACCAAGATATTGTTATATTTTCAAATATAAAAAATAATACATTGAATGGGAGCACTATACCTGCCCTCGATACACAAGATTTTCATATTGAAGGATCTATGGATGGTCTTATATCCAATCTCATATATGCCCGGTATGCGCTTTCTATGAATGAAATTCAGAACTTGCTGACAGCTGGCCCTTCTTCCAAAATACAGCAGAAGATATACGATAAACCCCCCTATTTGGGAGATGACTGGTGGACACATAGTTCTTCATAATGCCGTGTGTGTAACTAACTTCACAAAACAGGGCACTCGCCAATAAAAGGCCTAAGCATAATCTCTTCTATTCCAGTAAGGATTCAGAAGAGACTATGACAGGTGGGGGATTATTAGCACTCGTCGCATACGGCGCCCAAAATGTTCTTTTGAGTGGAAATCCGCAGATGACATATTTCTACAAGGCGTTCAAACGCTACTCGCACTTTGCAATGGAAAGTATCACTATCCCACTTACAGGGCCCAATGAGCTTTCATTTGATCAACCCATACAACTCCGGGCGAAAATTCCTCGGTATGGAGATCTTTTATCCGACATGGTATTTACATTTACCATCCCTGATATATACAGTAAATATATAACCCCGACCACTCCTGGTCGTAATTCTCAATGGGAATTTGAGTGGGTCCGTTATCTTGGTGCCGCAATCATTCAAAATGCGGCGATATCCGTGGGTGGTCAGAAAATCCAGGAGTTTGATGGTGCGTATCTTCTCAGTCGTGCGCTACTGGACATTGACCAAGATACCTTTCTAAAATGGAAATATCTTGTGGGAGATACTCCCGAACTTACGGAACCAGCTCTGGGGGCATATGCCGGTGGAACGAATCATACTGGCTATCCCACTGTGATTCCAGATACGAGTCGCACACAGCAAATAAATCGCCCCTCCATTTTTGGCCGTAATATTCATGTCCCTTTATCGTTCTGGTTTACGGAAGCTCCTTCGCAGGCCCTCCCCTTGATAGGACTTCAATATCAAGAATGCGAGATACAATTGACTCTCAATCCCATCTCACAACTCTATACGGTGCTGGATGCATCCGGATATCGTGTAGGCCCGGGCTTTACGATGAATGCCACTAACGATCAAATATCTCATAATAATCCGAATTATTCCGCAAATATGAATCCTGACGCGCAGATACGCAACTTTTTCACGGATATTGGATATTCCACGCCAGCTCTCAATGGCTGGTTTATAAATCCAATCTTACAGGGCACATTCATATATTTACCAAAAGAGGAACAGCAGATTTTTGCCAGTAGGCCTCTCACATATATGATCCCACAAGTTGTGATATATCCATTCCCCGGCCAATACACACGCCAAGTTCTCGATCTTCAGACACATAATCCAATCATGCGGCTGATTTTCATTCAACGTCGTTCCGACGCAGAGCAGCGGAATGATTTTGCGAATTTCACAAACTGGTATACATATCCGTTCGCCCCCTTTCTGCCTACTCCGAATGCGATCAACTTTCAAAAACAGAGTTCTACGTCAGGTATTTTAATGGCGAATACGCAACAAGATATAATTAGGAGTCTGCGAGTATTATGTAACGGGAATGAGATTCAGGAACAAAAGCCCATAGATTTCTTTACGCGCTTCTCTACCTATAGATATACGAGAGGAATTGGCCAGGATGGATTGCCCATATATTCGTTTCAGTTAGGGCAATCGCCTACACAAGCATCGGGCTCCATCAATGCCAGTCGCATACGAAATTTTCAAATAGATATGGATGTGTATCCTCTTCCTACCGATACAAATTACACATATGATATAACCGTCTACGTTGAAAATATCAATTGGTTTGAAGTTGTATCGGGTATGGGTGGGCTCAAGTATGCACTCTAAGGCAATTCTTTCGGCCAATTCACTTGAATATGCGGTTCCAAAAGAGCTCGTGCCCCCTTCAACACTTTTGCCGTGTTTGGAGAGGCAGTCAGGAGATCCGCGAGTTCCTTTTCATCTGCGACAATATAGCAATTCTTCTTATCGACGAAATCAGTTGTAAAGTGTTCCACCCAGCGCCTATTTATAACAAGAGCACACTTGTTATATATAGCCTCTAGGAATGTATATTGCGATCCCCCTCCGTCATGTTTAATCACGCTCATATCAACTACAAATTTGGCATCCTTCAGAATATTGGAAAGCTCTTCAAAACTTTTCTCAAATTGGCCTTTATAATATTTCTGAAACCCCATATCTTTTAACTTAAAGAATACATATTGGCGATTGATTGCCCCATATATATCTATTGGGTCATCCAACATTTTATTAGCCTTTATAATAATATCCGTGTGTTTATCAAAATCCACGCGAGATATACTTACGGCCCTATCAGGATAGGGGCTTTTTTTGAAAGGATATTCATAAAATGGATGAAGTATGAATTTACTTTTCACCCCAAGAGTATCTTTCAGGAATTGTTTTACGGATTCGCGAATGGTAATAATTTTGAAACGACTAAGATTCCTGAGCACGGGCTCCTTTCCCTTTCCAGATACTTCGGTGGGGTCATGTATGACGAGATAGCTCCCCGAAGGAATAGTGTCAAGATATTCATAATAGGATTTGTCAATGGCAGTTATAAGAATTTTGCCAGAAGGCAAATCGTCTATTGCGCGATTTTGATAGCCGGCTCCATATCCATAGTCTCGTTGTTTAGATTCTGTCTTGGATCCGATTTTAAAGAGAGGAAAATTGTATTTTAGCGATAAGTGGGCGGTAAAAGATACCCAACCCCCATATACGGGCCGCGCCATGTAAAATAAATTGGGCATTCGGACCGCTTCTAAAGAACGGGCATGAAAAAGAGTCCCGGGATTTACTCACTATGGTATAGTATGGCAAGCTTCTTATCAACTCTTGGAATTACAAATACGGCGGCACCCGATCCATCGACATATACAAACATTAAAGCTGAAAATGCAAATCTGGCAGAAGCGAAGACTGAGTTGAATAGCATACTAAGTAATATTAGTATCGCAACAAATGCCGCCCAACTCGCAGGACTTCCTCCTAGTTATACGGAATCTCTTACAGCACTATCGAATGAGGCCACGAGTGCCGCAAATTCAAATATGACCTCGGCGCAAATCGCAGCTAAAAATACGGAAATTGCTGCAAAAATTGCCGAATTGAAAGAACAGCAAAAAGTCGCTGTTCAGCAACAAAAGATTGATGAGATGGATGTGGCTGTTAAAATGATCACAGATCGCGTCATTGTAATACGCGGAGATAAAACGACTCCAGAGCTTTTAGAAAAATATGAAACTCTTCTTACAAATGTAAATGCGGCATTTGAGGCGGTAAAAGTGCCGCCGACGGAAACGCCAGTAACAGTGCCGCCGACGGAAACGCCAGTAACAATGCCGCCAGTCTATTTAACACCAGCGCAATACTTGGATGAACTCGATTCTCTTGACACATTAAAAGATGCCGAAGAAAAGAAGGATTTTAATTGGTCTCGTCTAGCGAAACAAATATTAGGCTGGACAATGTATTTTATAATGATTATAAGTGTAATTCTGGGTTTTTTGTTTGGTGGAATTATTATGTCAAATACATTTGCGGAAGATGCATTCTGGGCCATCAAGATATATTATTTTATATATGGGGCTGCCTTATTTCCTATATCTATATCTATGGGTGCTATTTCACCTCCTTATTGGGTATCGACTATCATTCCGTTATTTATATCGAAGAATATTCCTGCTGCTGCTACTGCTACTGCTGCTCCTATACGTGTTCTTGCCCCAGTTGCTCCTACCAAAGCTATTCCTAATGTTCCTCGCATGCCTGGGATTCCTGCCGTTTCGGATCTTCCTACGCTTCCTTCTCTTGGTATTAAGATTCCTTCTGTATCTTCTGTTCCAGCCTTTCCTTCTGTTCCAGTTATAGATCCTAAAAAGAGTATATTATCTGCACTCACAAAACTTCCAGGCCTGCCTCAATATGGAGGAGCTACAGAAACAGGAGGTCTATTCTCATATCAACTTGTAGATCCAAAACATCCCACCGAATCCCAGAAGTTGTGGAAGAATATCTTACGCGGAATAAGTATTAGCGAACTTATATTATTATTGAGTGTGAGTGTATATTATAGATTAGATAAGATACTTTTCACAAATATTAAAAATATAATTAATAAGATTAAAAAGTAGCCTTAACGATTCAAACTATCTATACTTAGAATGCCTCCACCGACCGCAAAATCACCACAAGAAGTAATAAATTTTCCGTTTGTTTCGGTTATTACTCCAACATATAACCGAAGAAAATTCATTCCGCAGCTAATACAAATGTATAAGGCTCAGAAGTATCCTTTACATCGCATGGAGTGGATTATTCTAGATGATGGCTCCGATCCTATTGGAGACCTGTTGACGGATACCCATATTCCCAATTTAACGTATTTGTATGATCCTGAGAAAAAGACAATCGGAGCGAAGCGGAATCGTCTAAATCGTGAATCGTGTGGTGACATTATTATCGCCATGGATGATGATGATTATTATCCTCCAGAAAGAGTGCCCACCGTTGTTCTAGCTTTTAAACGAAACCCAACTGTCCAACTCGCCGGCGCTTCTGAAATTTATATGTATTATTCAGACATTGAGGTAATTTATAAACTGGGTCCATATAATACAAAACACGCTACAAATGGGACGATGGCGTGGCGACGCTCCTATGCCAATTCACATATATATGATGAAAATGTGACTCATGCCGAAGAGCGTTCATTTCTTGATGATTATGTTAATCCTATGATACAATTGGACCCTTTTAAAGTTATGCTTGTAATGAGTCATTCAGAAAATACGTTTGATAAGAAAAAAATGCGGGATATTGTAAGTCCATTCGTAAATAAAACGAGTATGAAACTGAAAGATTTTATAAAAGATGGAAAACTCCGCGCATTTTTCAAAGCGGCTTAATGGGAAGAAACAGCCTTAAGAATAGATTCTACATGAATACAGATATGACAAACTATACTACGCTACAAAATAGAAAAATTTTTTCAACAATGTCGGATGTCTATAAGAATTCCCTCACAATGGATTCGCCGCGTGTGGATGTGCCAATAGATTCCTTAAAAGTGAATCTTCGCTCGCATCAACAAGCGGTGTTAGCTGCGATGGAATATAAGGAGCGTGAACTCTTGACTGGATTGGATTGCTCAGGAGAATTCTTGTATTCGTCGTATGGAATTCTAGGCGATTCCGTGGGTGTTGGAAAATCTCTGATGGTAATGGGTCATATTGCGCGATTAAAAACAATTGCGCCCTTAGAAAGTTCGTTTAGCATGGGGCGAAATAGCACGGATAAAATGTTCAGTCTTAAAGAGAATTTTTTCACAGATATAAGCGAAGCAAACTGCTTAATTATAGTTCCGCATACTCTCTATAGGCAATGGGCAGACTATATTAAGAAACAGACGAATTTGAAGGGGCTTCTATTAGATAAGAAAAATTCCTTGAAAACGGATACATTTACACAGGATGTGATGACATCGGACGTGGTTCTTGTTAGTAATACTCTATATAAAGAATTTAGTATATGGCAGAGGGACAATGATATACGATGGAAGCGCGTGTTTATTGACGAGGCAGACACTATTCATATTGTGAATGGATATCCAAAACCAGAGGCCCGTTTTACGTGGTTCATAACAGCTTCTTGGATGAATATTCTTTTTTCAAATGAGACGTTATATATACATAAAACGAGTCTTCTTGCGAATGTATTTACAGAAGGTGCCCCGTTTTCGTATTTGAAACCGCATTTTGACGAGATTTTCCGAACTACGCGCCCATACGATTACATTCGATATAATATGACATCTTATAATTTTTTCAAGGATCTTGTGAATCATGATCATATATTACGTGGGAATCTTGTCATTCGGTGCAGCGATACATGTATTGAGGAATCTATTTCATTGCCACCTCTTACGAGAACAAATATTCTATGTAGGATTCCTATTACGCAGCGTATTGTTTCGCAAGCCATTCCTGCCGATATACAGCAGCTTCTTCATGGGGGAGATGTAACAGGGGCGATTCAAGCTCTGGGGGTCAAAGCGGAAGACACTACAAGCCTCATTGATGCCGTCACAAAGAATATCCATAAAGAGTTGACGCGTTTGAAAGCCACCTATGAATTCAAGGCGGGCCTTGAGTATTCTAGTCATCAGGCAAAAGAAACAGCGCTGAGTTCTCTTGCGACGAAAATCAAAGAAAAAGAGGAGGCCATACAAACTATTCAAGAACGCATTGATGGATTTAAGGAGGAGATGTGCCCTATTTGCTATGATGATCCTGCGGAACCTATTATTACGCCATGTTGTTCGCGCATTTTTTGCGGAAAGTGTATACTTCTGTGCTATACACGAAACCCTACATGCGCATTATGCAGAACATCGTTTCAATTAAAAGATCTTACAAAGGTGGTGAGTCATAAGGAAGAGACTGCCATTGTGGATTCTGTCGAGGCAAATTCGGAAGACATCTTGGAGAAGAAACCTGAGACACTTATGCGATTATTTCGGGATAATCCCGAGGGTCGTTTTCTTGTGTTCAGTCGCTACGATAATCCTTTTACAGCCATAGAGTCTGCGATTGAGGGTGTGGGCGTGAATGTGAAACAGCTAAAAGGTAATAAGGACGCTATTGCCTCTACATTGCGCGCATTTCAGAATGGTGATATTCGTTGTTTGTTATTGAATTCGCATTATGCAGGGTCCGGATTGAATATAACAGCAGCGACACATGTGGTTCTTCTCCACGCGATGACACATGAGGAGGAGAAACAGATTTTGGGACGGGCCTATAGAATGGGACGCACAGGCCCGCTACAATTTATACGCCTATTACATTCGGATGAGATGCCAACCACGAATTAGGGTTTCGTAGTACTTTTCGGTGTAATAGAATTAAATAATTAAACGGTATAGATATGCCTACCACACGTAACAATAAAAATTTAAACTTGGTACAAAAGTATTATAACTCAGTGAAGAATGCTAAACGTAGAACACGTCATACAGGAAAAGTGTCTCCGTTAAATCCATTATATGTTCGCCCTAATTCTGTTCGCCGTAATTCTGTTCGCCGTAAGTCTAGTGGCAATAATTTTCACGAGAGTGTGAAGAACTTATTAAAGAATCTTGAAAACATGTTCTAGACTCCAAGAATAGTTTTATATAATTTTTCCAAGCTGATTGCCTCATAACGCCGCACTTTATCTGGACGCAAAGATCCATTTTGAATCTCTGCGTGCGCATACATGGGGGCTAGACGAACGGGCACGCCTCGAGTCTCAGAAATATCACACAGCAATTTCCACGCATTAAACATGGCCGATTGTTTTGTTAATACTGGCGTATATCGGAAATCATCTACGGTCAGCTTTGTTGTATGTTCAGAAAGAGTGGCTTCCCTTGTTAAGCGCAAACTAATAATTTTCAGTTTGAGCTTTAAAGAAAGAGGTAGAATGGTCCAACATTGATAGAAAAATGCCCAAAAATCCCCCTGGTCCGATACTTTATAGGCGTCAAAGAGGCTCAAATACATATTCCAAGCTTCATTTGTATTTCCTTTTACAGCCTCAATTCTTTCTGGAATATTTTCCAAACTCACTAAACTTGCGAGATTGCCTTCATTATTTTCAATGTCAAACTCAAGCAATGGATCCCAATCTCCCCAAAGAGTCCACCACGCCACTGCCGAAACTCCCTCCGGAATATGTATTATGTGATCGGGAACTTCTAGACCCTTCATTTGTCGCTGAAGAGCTCGCAAATCGCCATTATATGCTTCGGGAGGGTCTTTCCCCAACCATTCACGAATTGTAGATGTCGTCACTGGATTTACTTTAAATGTGAGGCATATTTTCGCTATTTGTTGGAGGGTTCGTGTATCGAGTGAATTACTGATTAATATGAGAGGCCGGCCTTCTTTGACTTCTTTCGATTTCAAATAGGTATGAAGTTCGTTTAATCCTCCTCGCTCACCATTGCTGAGTCCATCAATCTCATCTAAAAGAACTCCAATCCCCCCCTTTTTTCCAGATTCAATCATTTGAACAATTCCTCCTTCGCGCAACAAAGGCAAAATAGTCTTACGAAAGGATGTGCCAGATCGTGTATGACTCGCGTTAAATTCCACCGTTTTCAAGCCGGCAGTTTGGAATACACGATGTGCAATTGTTGTTTTACCAATTCCCGGAGCTCCCAATAATAATACAGCAGGTTGCTTGCGAGTAATCAACCATTCATTGAGCTGTCTTTCAATGAATGGGTGAAGGCATACTGTATCTTGTTTTAACATCTATACGGAAGAGTTCATACTCTTTAAGGGGGTAGAGGAGGTTCTCCTCCAATACAGACATATCCATCCCAAACTCCTTCCCATGTAACTTTCTTATCCTTTGCGTGGTCGCATAACTTTTTAATTCTCTCTTTACCCGTTAGATTTGTGGATAAATGGAATAGATACTTTTCATTTGTTTGCGATGGACCCGTCCATTTATCTAAACCCGAAGAACCAGATACGTTTGTAATACCTATTGTATCTACACAGACTTTTTCATCATTAATAGTTGTAAGAGTGAGGAAATCGGGGCAATAGTTTAATACTGGTTTCCAAGTGGATGGTGGTAATATAACAGAGCCGGACGCTGGGAACCATCGTAGGCCAAAGTAAATAGAAATTGCAAGGGCACCTACAAAGAATATTCCAGCCGAGATTTGCTTGCCATTGGAATAAAAGAAGAAGCTTCCTCCCGATGTAAAGACAATCGCCAGAAATATGTAAAACCAATACATAAGATCCATCTCTACCGATAGGAACGATATTCTTAGATACCGCAAAGTATAAAAGTTAGTACTATTTGTAATCGCAGCAATACTGTTAAGTATTTAATTTAATTGCACGGCAATTAAATTAAATATTAAGCGGTACCGAGATTCTAAGAATATGGTTGTACCGTGATTAATACTAACTTTGCTACTTCACGCTATACTCTAAGCCCCCATGACCTTTTTATCGGCCAAAATGGGCGACGGGAGCAGGAGTACCATTGCCCTCAAAGCCAAGCTCAATGTAGCCACTCAAGTAGTCCTCGCCAGTGGTAGCAGCCTGTCCACCAACACCAAACGTGGAAATGGTTGAGTTGTGCCTCACCAGCTGCACCTTGCGGAAGGTGCGGAGAGAAGATACCACGGTTCTACCCATATCCTTGAGAATAGCACCACCCGCAACAAGGAGAGAAGACAAGTTTCCGTTCCCCGAAGTACCAGAACCAGGGGAATTAGGACCAAAAAATGCCCAGTTGGCACTAGACAGAGACAAGGCACCGTTTGTGGTGTTGAGGTAATTAACCTTGCCGACGAGAGACCCTATGTTGATGTAGAAACCAATGTCCGAGTGGTTAACCTTGGTAGAACCTGCACTGCTCATTTGTATATCCCGGAGTTAGAAAAGAATTTTGGCGAAAAGAGCCGGTAGATTATTTCTTGTTTTCATATCCCTCGGTAATAGAGAGATGCCAGATACCGGAAATGCCCCCCCTGATTTCGTATTGCCCCTGACCGCAAATACCCCAGCCGGGCAAAATGGACGCGTAGCATTCGCTGGTTCTAATTTTTCAGACCGAACTGCCGGCCTTCCCGGATTTCAAACAGAAACTGGCGTGGAAGCTGATTTTCAAACGGATATGCTCCGGGGGAATTGGGAAGTAACGCCGGTAAGTTCTGCCTTTTTTTCCATAGAAAACGTAAAACGCCTGCAGCAACTTATAAGAAAAAGCGTCTATGATCGGAGTAAGCCGAAAGGATATATAATTGACGATCAATCCACGGATGAATTAAAGATTATTATGCGGGCAATCTATTATCAATATGCTCGGAATATGCCGAAAGATATAAAGTCACAACTCGATGATCTGAACCGTAAAGTGATAGATTGGTCGGTGCCTCATATTCTTTCAGCCGTGGATCACTATTTCTTTTACCTGAATGACATTAGCCACATGCCGGTACCTCTTGCACAACCTCAACACTTAAGTCGTGCCGGAACAAAATCGTTGCCTATGAATTCTTTTATGTAACTACCATCATGTCTTTCCCGTGAAAATATGAAACGTCACCGCTTCATACTTTCACGGCACTGCCGGTATGCGGTGAATTTTCAATAAAGCTGCTCCATGCCCCATATAGGATGTTGTATGGAACTGCACAATTCAATGGTCGGGGAAGAGTCCCCCCTTCCACCGAAGACCGAATGTGCTATAAGAATCTCATGGAAACCTGTGATTTATTCGCAGTGTTTGATGGCCACTCGGGCCCCGGAGTTGCGCGCTATACCGTAGAAGTTCTCCCCCAACGTATTCAAGAAGCCTTGAAAGAATCACCGGAAGCTTTGACAAATATTGAAAAGTTGAAAACACTCTTGAGAAATATCTTTATTGAACACGATAAAGATCTTGCGAGAAATATTGCAAAGAATGGGGATTCTGGATCTACTGCAACCGTAGCTCTTGTTACTCCGACTCACGTCGTGGTAGCCTATATCGGGGATTCTCCGTGTTTTCTTATGAATCCTACAACGGGATTAATTCTTCCGGGTGGGGAAATGGGGAAACATGAACCCACTCTTGCCGAAGAATCTGCGCGAATTCATCGTGCCGGTGGCAAAGTGGAAATAGATGATATGGGCGTTCCTCGCATAGACGGTCTTATGGTATCCCGCGCATTCGGAGATTTCACCATCAAATTCCCCGATTTGCGAAAGCCCCCCTTTGACTCGGATTGGACGCAAATGAAAGTGACAGCCTACCCAGATATTCTCGTAATGGAACGACCTGCGAATGGTCTTTTGGCGCTAATGTCGGATGGAATGGTGGAAACGGACACTACTATTTTGAAGGCACTGCCTTTGGTGGCTGCCGATATTTTTAAGGCCCTTACTGCAAACTCTTACGATTTACCTACTACCGCAAAAGCAGTCGTAACAGCTCATGTAAATGCTTCTTCCGAGAACTCGCCCAAAAATTACGATGGAGATGATCTTTCGCTGATTATTGTTGATGTTGGGACACAAAAAGAAGTACACGTAGGAGGAGCATCCAAACATGCTATTCGATCGGCATTGAATACACTACATCGCGTTCAATCGTTTAAGGCAAAGAAGAAGAAGAAAGTGAAGACTGCGAAAATGAATCGATTGATTAAAGTTTTTACATGCTGATACCGTGAAGTTATATTGCACTACAATTAAATTAAATAGTATGTGGTACAATAGAATTGGGAATATGCATACAAATAGGAATACTACAATAAAAAACGCATTATACATTCTGTCAGAACATAACTCTTCACTACTGCCTAATGTTAAAGGGCTAGTAAAAGACTTACCAATTTCTCCTTACATCCAATATGGTTCACAAAACAAAAATAAGTTTATGTATGCTGCAGCTAAAGGAGATACTGCTATATTACAAAAATATATTGAATATATTCCTAAAGATATTCCTAAAAATACATACAAGAAAATAGTGAATCGTAAAGATAATAGGGGAATTACAGCCTTAGCGTATGCGGCTAAAAACGGACACGCGGAGTGTGTTAGAATTTTACTGAATAGTAAGGCAGATCCTAATATAGCAGATAATGATGGCTATACTCCCCTTATGGAAGCGAGTCAGAGGGGTCATACGAATGTTGTGAAAGTGCTGTGTGATCATGGAGCCAACGTGAATGCTGCAAGGGCAGATGGCTTCACTTCACTCATGGAGGCGAGTCAGGATGGTCATGAGGATGTTGTGAAAATGCTGTGTGATCATGGAGCCAATGTGAATGCTACAATGACGGATGGCTATACGTCCCTCATGTGGGCAGCTCAGAACGGCCACGTGAAGGTTGTGGAAGTGCTATGTCGTCATGAGGCTAACGTAAATGTTACGACTGATACTGGTGAGACTTCCCTTATATTGGCGAGTGCGATGGGCCATTTGGAGGTCGTCCGTGAGCTATGTAAAAGTGGGGCCAATGTGAATGCTGCACAGAAAGATGGCACAACTGCCCGTATGTGGGCGGTTAAGAAACATCACGGGAACATAGTTGAACTGCTTAATAAATGTGAATCTATTCCTACATTTGGGGGATACAAACAAACAAGGCGTGTGAACCGTATAAAGAAACGTCTATCAAGGCGCCTAATGGCTTAGCGTTTAGTGAATCATATGTTCCCTTACGTTTATAAAATTGGCTTGGACACCCAAAGCTAAAACGATACAAGGTATTAGAACTCGGCCAGATGGAACTCTTTTCAGCGGAGGCCGAAAATATTAAGAAACGCGTAGAAGAGTGGATTACCCATCCCGAATATGAGCTGGAGGCCACTTTCGGCGCAACAGGCGAAGTGGATTCCACTACATTTCTGGCAGTAGCCCAGCGGCTTCGGGCCAAGGGATATGCGTCTCTTCCTCAAGAAGATCGCCTCACGGTTATCACCCCGGAACACGTGCGCTTCACTTTAACAAGTCTCGGGGTTATCCAAGCATATTGTAAAGATGATACAATGTCCGGCAAGCCCTACACGGTCATGATCAAAGATCGTGCCACCGCCGACGCCCAGATTGACTTGGAAGATTATGATACGCGCATAAAAGTCCGCCGAGAACGCGACATGGCACACGACGATGCCACTGTGAAAAAGATACTTATGACCTGGAATCAGCAACGAAAGGCGTTCCGTATTCTTCGTCGCTGGTCGTTTGATGCGGAAGGTATTCGTATCGATATGTCCATTGTCCGCAGCACACAAAAGCTCCGCAACGGCGACTACCGGTGGCAGAGATCATTCCGCGACCAAGATGTTATGATCAATTCGCCCAGCTACGAGATTGAAGTAGAATTGCTTCATCTACCTGGTGATACGCCAGATGTGGCCATGAAGCGTCTTATTCGTGGCGTTGGTGAAGTGCTTCGTGGAATTCAAAAGAATTCCGTCTTGATCCGGCGTGATACTCGTAACAGAGTTCTAGCCGCCTATAAAGAACTCACAGGAACAGATCTCTTTCGCGGCCCTGCTCTTCGCACACTCCGTAAGGAGAATTTCATAAAAGAACGGACTGCGAAAACTCCTAATATCCGTGATGGCTATAATGTAACGGACAAGGCGGATGGTCTTCGCACAATGGGATTCGTAGATGCCAAAGGAGATTTGTATCTCATTGACATGGCTATGAATGTGTATAGGACGGGTCTCCGAAACCCGGCCCTTCGTTTATCCCTTGTGGATGGTGAATGGGTTACGCAAACGAAGGATGACCCTCCGAAACCCATGCAGCAGTTCTTGATCTTTGATATATTCTATGCCGCGGATAAGCGTGATGTGAGTCGCTTCCCGTTTGAAGCCGGCGCCACGATGCCCACCGAGGAAGGCGCCCCACCTCCTGTTGCCCCACCCCCCGAAGACAGTCGTCATTATCAGCTGAAAGCCTGGGCGACTCTCTGGAATAAAGATACAGGTCCCAAAATCATGATACCCGGTATCACGGCGTCTACCATGCTTCAAGTGGCTGCGAAGGAATTCTTCTTTGGAAAGGCGGGAAATGACAGTATTTTCCGCATGGCCGCGCGAGTGTTGACCGCTGCGAGGCCCTATTATACAGACGGTCTCATCTTTACTCCGAATGCATTGCCGCTCCCTGAGAAACCCGCCGCCACTTTCTGGGAGCAGCTCAAGTGGAAGCCAGCTGCCGATAATACAATTGATTTCCTCGTGATAACTGAAAAACAGACCGGCTCCAAAACACAAGACAAAGTCATCGCAGGTATTAAGCCTGGCCCCTCCAGTGATACAGTTTCATATAAGACATTGCGTCTATATGTAGGATCCAATAATGAAAATGCGCGCGATATTATTCTGAATCAGCGCGAGATTCCCAGACGCGATCGCACAGCCTATGGGACAAAAGGAAAAAGGGAATATAAACCGGTTATCTTTACGCCTAAAGAATTTCCGGATCCGATGGCGGCCATTTGTCGCCTACCTATTGAAACGGATCCCGATACGGGAGAAGAGTATATCATGACGGAAGATACAAAAGAACCCATTCAGGATAAGACCATTGTGGAAATGGCCTATGATCCTTCAGAACCGGCGGGATGGCGCTGGAAACCACTCCGTGTGCGTATGGATAAAACGGAACGACTCCAGAGAGGGACCTTGAGTCGCACACTTAATTCGGAGGCAGTCGCGGAAGATGCTTGGAATAGTATTCATGACCCTGTAACAGTCTCCATGATTAAGACGGGGGCGAATGAGCCGAGCGCGGAAGAACTCCATCTGCTTCAAAGGGATTCCACGGGCTCCGCAAGGAAATACTTTGATAGGGAGGAGGTCACCATCGATGAAGCTATTGTAGAGGGCATGAAGAAATTTCATGGGCGCTGGATTCGCGGGGAAATCTTATATAATGTCGGATTGTCAGGAAATGGGAAAACGCTTATTGACACGGCCTGTGGTGTGGCGGGAGATCTCCATAATTGGATACGCGCCGGCGCAGAATTTGTCCTGGGAATTGATTATGCGGCGAAAAATATTATGGACTCAACGGATAGCGCCTATACGAGATACATGAGTGTCGCAGTGGAACGTGGGGGCCTCGACGCGGTTCCACCCATGGTGTTTGCCATTGCAGATTCAACAAAGCCGCTTGTAAATGGCGAGGGCGGAAATAATGACCAGGAAAAGGATATTCTACGCTCGGTATTCGGGAAAGTGAAGCCGGTCGGGTCTGTGCCGGCCTATGTGGAAGAGGTGGCCGCATCAAGACTCAAAATGGGGGCGGACTGTATTAGCTGCATGTTTGCTATTCACTACTTCTTTGAGACGCCGGCGAAACTCAACGGATTCTTGGAGAATATTTCACAGACGTTGAAAGTCGGCGGCTATTTCATCGGATGCTGTTTTGACGGGCAAAAAGTGTTTGATCTTTTAGGAAATACCCCGCTTGGAAAGTCCAAAACGGGACAACAAGGGACTACCAAATTATGGGAAATCACAAAACACTATGACGTGGAGGATATTCCTGAGGGTGATGAGGGGTTTGGCCTCGGCATAGATGTAAATTTCATATCCATTGGGATGCCGCATCGGGAGTATTTGGTGCCATTTTCCCTCTTGGAGGATAAAATGCGCCTTATTGGATGTGAACTTCTTTCCGCGGATGAGCTGAAAGAAGTCGGTATGGTGAATTCCACTGCCACGTTTGATGTTTCTTGGGAAATGGCAAAAAAGAAGGGAACGACATTTAAAATGTCGGATCCCGTGAAGGAGTTCTCATTCATGAATCGCTGGTTCATCTTCAAACGAAAGCGGCAGGAGACAATGGCGGCGGCAAGCGTGGTAAAGGCTCCCATTCCAGCCGCACCTGTGACGCCCAATATCATTGCAAATGTAGGTCGCTCGGCTTCTGCCCGCACAAAAGCCGCTGCGATTGCAGATGCCGCCACAGCTATACAACAGGCAAATACACGGCGGGGTCAAGGAGAGGTAAATATTGGTCCTTCTCGCACCGTGGCGGTGGCACCGGGAGCTGCCGCGGATCCCGAGACCAGGAAAAGCTATACGATTGGGGAAGTCTTTCAGTTTTACACGGATGCATCGGTGGCAAAAGACGTCCTGGGAATAGAGGATACTGGGGCTGCTCGATGGCTCGCACCATCTGCCCCCTTTCCCATTAAAGATGAAGACGTCGTATATCCTAGCATGGAGCATTATATAGGGGGTATGCGCGCCAAGCTCGCTACAAACAAACCTGAACTCGCAGAAACTATCTTTAGTCGCGAGGGAACTATTCACCAACGATTTCTGAATGATCGTCTTGGATTGACAAATGGTGGAACGAAGAAATTATCGGAAGAAGAGGATCATGATATATTGAAAACAGAGTTAGCAGCCGTGAAAGCTGCGATGGGTGCCATATCTCTTAAGAAGAATCGGGCCATCGTGGATGAAGCGAAATGGGCCACCGAGAAACAGAAAGTAATAGAAGAGGCCCTCAAACAACGATGGACATTGGACAAGCGCTTTCGCAAAATACTTGAGACAGCGCGCGACCAGGGGAAATACTTGCTCTATTATACGCCAGGCGCTACCACCAATCTAGGAGGAAAGCGCGATAGAACTACGGGCCAAATAGAAGGCGATAATAAAGTGGGGAAAATTATGATGAAGCTTGCTGGGTATGTTGAATAGGCATCTTTAATAATCCAAGTGGCACGCGGCTCACGTCGCCATCGTCGTCTTTTATAGAAATCCAGCCAATAAGGCCGTAGTTATTTTCTCTTACTTCTTTTTCAAATGTGGTTCCCTCGTATGGATATGCATCTCCATATGCGACGGGTGTAAATTCATCAAAAGTGGCTATTAGTTCCATAAGCGCTCGTTTTGCATCTGTATAGGATGTGTAAACGTGTTTAGGAATTTCAGGTGTATTTGGAATTCCATACGTTATGAATTCGGATGAAGAATCGTGTATCACAATTAGATAGGCATCGGACATTTCTTTAGTATGAGATATGCCGCGGCCAAAATTAAACGCGCCTAAAGTATATGCTATATCCTATAGGAGATATGCCACAACCTTGGCAAGAATTATCTTTTAAGAATAAACATCCGCGCGATAGTGATATAGAATTTTATGAACCAACTCATGTATATACTGTAAAGGGTAGTTCCAAAGGTATTATTTCCTGCACAAAATTTCTACACGAGTTCTTTCCCCATTTTGATGCAAAGGCCGTTATTGCAAAGATGATGGCCTCGCCAAAATGGCCCCAGAATAAATATTATGGAAAAACGGCCAAGGAAATTGAAAAGGAATGGGATACGAATAGAGATGCGGCAAGTGGCGCAGGAACTGCTATGCATCTAGCCATAGAACAATTCCTACACGGTCATCCTGAACTGATAGAACCGGGCGTATTGAAGACGCCCGAATGGAATTATTTCATGAATTTCTGGAAGGATGCGAAAGAAGATCTCGTGCCATATAGAAGTGAGTGGGAAGTATGGAGCGAACAACACAAGCTCGCGGGATCCATTGATATGGTGTTCTATCGCAAATCGGATGATTCATACGTCATCTATGACTGGAAGCGCTCCAAAGAGATTAAAATGGAGAATGAGTTTGGAACGGGCTATGGTCCTGTGAGCCATTTACCGGACAGCAACTAT
Source organism: Bacteroidota bacterium (assembly GCA_009919265.1). Taxonomy (GTDB): domain Bacteria; phylum Bacteroidota; class Ignavibacteria; order Kapaibacteriales; family UBA961; genus UBA961. The sequence continues at coordinate 20,430 of RGCF01000030.1, forward strand.
TGGCACTATACCCTACAGTTGAATGTATATCGCTGGTTCTTAGAGACCTTCTACGGCCTGAAAATCAGTGATATGTATATTATGATCTTTCACCCAGACAATACCAATTACAAGCGTTTCAAGTTGAATCGTCTTGAGACGGAAGTAGATGACATGTTGGCTGCTCGCCTGAAAGCTGTGCGTGATGGTAAGGGTAAAACAGTATCTTTCGCGGAAACAGTGGCGGTAGTGGGGAGTAGTGCCGAATATGGTTTCACAGATTAGGCACCGGGCTTCTTTTGTAGAGGCTCTTTTACAGTTTTCCCGTTTGTCAGAATATCCAGAAGTCCTTTTGGCATATCCTCCTTTTTCAGTAGTTCAGGTTCCGTAATAGAACGCATGAGAAGGGCCGGACCCTCTTCCGTAATAATAAAGACGGGAATGCCTTGCGCGGAAGGACGAACCGATCGTTTTGCTATATACAACGGCGGGTCTCTGCGCATATCAATTTGTATAATAGATACGCCTTTTGCATGCAGAATTATTCGCATCATATCTTCTGTAAGAGCTGTGGTATCAGCCCCTATGGTTACTTGTGTAGGAGAAAGTCCTAGAGGAATCAGGAGAATTTCAAAGGGTGCGCGGAAGAGTCGTAATGCGCCCGTTTTGGGATCTGCCTCGGCTCCACCATTCAAAATCGTTTCAAGTGTTGCAGGAAGAATTGTGCGCTCCTCTTGTGCTTCTAAGGGTGGGGCGGGGGTCACATCCCGCGACATTTCTTCATAATATTTCGGCTCTTCCTCTTTTTTGGTGGCCCATTCTAAGCGCAGAAGCTCATACCATTCCGCGGACTTTTCAGGATAAATACGCTGTTTTCCATCCGTGATAGGCGTATCAAATGTTGCCAAGTGACTCACATCCTGCTCTAATAATTGTCTTCTCCGCTCACCATATCGGAGTAACTCTTCTATAAGGCGCAAGAGGAGAACTCTCGGGGCAGATACGGCCACATCTTGTTCCCCCAAGCGTGTCTCCTTTGGTACATGTAGCATACATTTATCGGTGCCGTCGCTTTGTCGCCAAACACAACGTCCGCCGCATCCATCTTTTGTGCGAATGCGACAATCTACACGCAAAAGTGAAGTTTCATGTTTTCGCTTTGTATCTTCGTCCGTATATTCTGTAGTAATCCAATCATCCACAATAGGCGACAGAAGAATCTCCATGCGTTTCCGTTTTTCAAACAGTGGAAGTTTTCGGGAAAAGATAATATCTTCCAACATTCCACGAAATTCACCGCCATCTTTTTTCGCCGCGAGCCAATTAGAAAAAGTTAGACGCAAATGCTCGAAAATCTCCTGAAATTCAATAAGCTCCATGCGCTCTTTTTTATCGGGAATTTCCGAATCTTTCTCTTCCAGACATATATCGTGATTCAATTTCCATTCCATCTCGTCGACTATTACGCTCGGCATCGCTTCAATGGCCGATGCGAATTCAGGAGTAGGAGGCGCTGCAGGAACATAGATACCATTCCTCAGCTGTATGGCCTCCAGGAGTCCCGTATGACGACCTTTTACAATACGAATTGGCGCATACCCAGTATATAAAGATAGACGGCCCTCTATATACGTCTTATAGAACTTGAGAATCTGCTCGACGGGTGCCCGTTTGAATTTGGGATCATCCCAATCCATGACAAGTTCCTCTAACGGAAAAAGTTTACCATCATCCACTACCGGCACTGGAATATATCCTGGGGTATGTTGCTCCTTATCCCTATAGAGAAATGCGACGAGGTGATTATATGCATCCCGCACAACGGCCTCTAATTCTATACGTTTATCTTGCCGAAGAATACGGTGAAGTATGCTCGCGGGCATCATTGCCATCGGATTCATGCCCATTTGCGATGTAAATGCCGCGCGCCCTTTGGAACTGCATTGCGCCATATATTCCTGGATTCGCTGTCGCACAATAGGAGGCCATCGCGCTATATTCACCATTTGGAATGTTAATGTGAATATATCCACGCCTCGTTGTTCTACAGGGCGATTATCCACGTAAAAAATGGGCTCCCAAATACCAGACCAATGATGTAATAGAAATGCCACGTGATTTCCTGACATGATTTCCGCATTATAGCCGAATGGGGGGCAGCGCACCGACAGCTTCCCCGACTTTAGAATGTCTAGGATAATGAATGTTATACCAGGACCAAGCCCCTTTCTGCGAATAAGATTAGACTGGGCGAGGGCGAGACCAAAATGTCTGAATTCCTTTTTCGTTTCATCTGATTGTAACCATTCCACAAACGTCGTATAGCTCATATACGCGCGCAGAATGGCCAGTTCATTTTCCTCCTGGAGATCCACATTCAACTCTTTTGCAGCCCACACGTCTAATACACCCCGAGAAGGGCGCGGATCCGTTGGCTTATAGAACTCCAGGGCCAGATTTCCATAATTCAGGGCCAAAAAAATACGCGGAGTTATTTTATCTAAGAGAAATTCCTTCATTTGTTGCGCCGAATTTAGGAGATAGAACGGAGCAATCGCCGCCAAAAAGCTATCATTCTGAAACCGCAGACGATTCTCCACCGCAATGCGCAGAAACCCCGTGCCATCTTCCTTTATTTTTTGAGGATTAAATGTGCGACTTACAAGATTCGTGGGATCCTGATTGAAATACGTATCAACAATTGTAGGAAGAAGTCCCACTTGGGCCTCTCCGTATCCTTTTCCAACAAGAGTGCTTACCTCGAGTGGCATCTTTTCCGCACCAATAATGTATTTCTTCGTAACGCTCGCAAGCATTACATAATAATCTGAAATGGGAAGACCGCTTTCCTCCCGAGGACCTTCCGTAGCTCGCTCCTCGCTCGCATCCTCCTCTAACAGTATTTGGGCACTGCGTCCAGCTGGTTTGGAAACTCCCGCCCATTCTCTGTATTTATCAAATGCCGGTTCGGTAAATTTAATAGGAGATTCTTCAAGAAAACAACAAGGCAAATAGAAGCCTTCAGGATGCGGAGTGGTTTTCAAAAAACGCACAAATAAATGCCGACTATCCGTTTTGGGTTTTGCCTCACGCTGTAGAATCGTTTCACCAGGTTTGGGGGCACGACGAGAACCAATGACTTTACCCTTGCAAAAAGGGCATTCACCTGGTCGTTTCGGCGCGCCTTTTGGTCTGCGCATAACGGTGGATTCGAGATCTTGTTCGCGCACCATTATTTCATCTTTTGTGCAAAAGTAGCGGCAACAAATGTAGTAATTCTGATTCTGGGGCGTTGTTCCATATCGCAAGACACTGTAATAATCCTTCTCAATGATTCCTGGCGGTTTTTCAGAATCATCTGGCTGTAAAGGAAATATCTGGAATTCTACTGGGTCATCCGCATATTCTTCTTGCATCCGCTGAAACTGTTGTTCCGATAACACAGCTGGTTGGCGACCAATCGTCGGCTGACATTTACTCACATACCGCTTCAACGATGGATGCGTCTTATTGTAATCAAATAGGCGCCTGTCTGCCTCCTTCAACTTGTTCAAGAAAAAGTTTGCAATACCTGTTTCACCGCCCTCCTCTTCCTCATCTTCTTTTACCTCTTTTACCTCTTTTACCTCTTTTACACCCTGTAATTCTTCTTTGGGCGCCACGGTTGCTGTGGCGATTTCACGCTTTAATTCCTCCACAGGAGCGGCCTTGGGAACTACCACGGGAGCTGGACTATCTCCTTCCGATGGATATTCCGGATAGGGTGTCCCCTGTTGGGCGGCAATCGCCTTCTCCGCATGCGATCCCTCCTCCTGTTCCATAAAAAAGTCAAGATAATCCTGCGCTTCATCCGCTATCGCAATATCTTCCGCATTTGTCTCCTCATACGGAACATTCACAGTCACAGGGGCCGGCGGTTCTACCTCTGTATGTCCTTCCGCCTTCTGTAATTCTTTCACGGCCTTTTCACCCACCTTTAAGTCCTCCGTATTCGCACTGACCATGATCGACAGAGCCGTAATGACGCGCTGTAGATTTTCTAATGAATCCACGTTATATAAATGAAATGTATAAAAGGGGTGTTGCGCAAAGCACGCCACATCAATGCCCGAATTGTTTTGCATCATAAAATCCTTTGAATCCGGATTCACGACGACGACGTCGCTCTGGGCCTGTAGCTTTATTGCCACTTGTTTCCTCGCCTCTGTTATATCTATTTGGAACTCATCGGCGACGAGATCCACCAATCCTGTTATGAGTCCCTCCCCACGAAGCACTTTTCGGTTCATGACTTGGGTAATAAATGTCTGTATACGATCTTCCGTGGCAAAGTTACTCACAAGTTTATAGCGCAACATGAGAAGTGGTTTCTCACCAGGAAGTGGGGCGATCTCCTGAAAAAAGGATGTGAATACCGGTAGGCGCTCGCGTAAGAGACGCGCATTAATAGCCGGCTCCTCCTTTTTCAAACGAAATCCCACGACAATTGTCGCCCTTCCTATATCTGGAACGCCCTCAATATAAGGTAACTGTTTCAGGCCTTCCACCAAATTCTCCCCAAACATAGGTAGATCCGTGCGTGGTTCCAACTTTTTGAGACCTTTGGGGGGCTCTACAATACAATCTGCGGATCCGTCATTGAATAATCGCAAAGTCGCATAAATAGGGGGCATATTCAGAAGACCCTTTCGCACAAGAATTTTCGCAAACGCGTAATCTTGTTCAGGCGTCGGATTTCGTTCTTCTGACCATGCGAGAAGCATTTTTGGATCCTGGATATCTGGTGTATTGTCGTCTAATAGATAAATCTTACTAATACCGGAACCCTCCACCGGCATTAAACGCAAAAAGGGTCGCCTTTCATTCGCAGAAGCTTCATAAAATAACGCCTCTATTCCAGGAATTCCTTTCACCTTGGCCCATGTAAGGCGAAGGAATTTGATCCCCGCAAGTGTCATTGGAATCAGAGGTGTCGCATCATCCAGCAATGTTTCTAGACGCATAAGGAACTGCTGCCTTCTGGAAAAGGCCACCGCCATACGATCCGCCGCCGTTTTTTGATCCGCTGTGGGCGTATCTTTTGTCGCAGAAAGAGAAGGGAAAAAGGGATATAGACGGCCATTCCAATCTTTTTCACTGGGTGGGCTGGCACCTGGAATCGCGGCGAGAACATATGCATATAGATATACATGCAATTCGGGGATTTCTTTGAGTTTTTCTCTAGCATTTGTGATATTCTTTTTAAAGAATGCGTCTTCTATTGTTATGCGCTCACGATTTACGATACTCACAAGTTTTCGCTGTCCGGTGGATTCTACAAAGCGACTATCAATGGGTTTGGATCCGGTTGCGAGATCCCACGGAATGTATTGCATAAATGCGGAACTCGATTGTGAGCTAGGCATATTCCAGGCGTAATCTAAACTTATGGTGTTTGAGCGGAATGTCTTGCCCTTTTCCGAACCATGAACGCAAAGATACATGAATTCGGGCAAGGCCGTTTCGGTTTTTTGGAGTTCAATATATATCGCAATCTTAATATCTTGGAGAGTCATGAATGGAAACATATTCTTTAGGCGAATCTCTCTTGGGGCGGCCCCAGGTTCTTTATGTATCATAACGGTCAGCTCGCCGGAAGGCATAGAGTCTCTGAAACTTCCAAGAGCAGATGGATACAATATTTTTTGAGTGAACTCTGGTATATCTTTCAGACTTGATGTGGCCATCTCTAACGTCGCATGCCAAAGTTTATTCCGCAAATTACGAGATATACCGTGAAGTATCAAAGTTAAAAGGGGCTGTTATGTAATTTAATTACAGTGCAATTCAATTACATAATAAGCGGTAAGTATCAAGGATTAGCCTTTTGAAAAATCAGTGCCATCTTTATTAGCGTCATAGACTGGCTGATCCGTAATTTTCATCCCACAATAGGAAACGGGATGTGCGCGAAAGTCGCGATGTGTATAAATTCCCACTCGTTCTGCTTCTTGTAGAAGCCAGGCGAAATTATTCCAGAAATCGGGTCCATGACCCACCGTTTTTGTGATCATATGCCCCATTTCATGGATGGCTACAAAAGTGACAATATCTTCATGAACGAGTGTTTCATTTGCGCCTTCTCGTTCTCGTAGGCAGAAATGGACTTCCTCGCCTTTATTTACACTGTAACTTGTATGTTCTGCATCGGGGGTAGCTTCATAGAGCCTCCCAGAATTTGCTTCGAAATTTCTGGAGAGTTGTTTCACTTGTTGCTTGTCGGGAAAGCTAGCTTCCAAGTGTATCTTTAATTTGTTCATTTTGATGCGAACTCGGGCCATGATGTCTGCGGCTTCTTGCTTATCAGGGAGGTCACGGACGGAATAACTTTGCCCATCTATGCTACTTTTAACTTTCACAATGGGATACTCAGAGGATCGGAGTCCTATATAACTCAATGCATACGAGAGAGTTCCTGTCAAATCTCCCATCTAATCAAGAGTGTGGCATTTTTACTGTGGCATTTATAGCTTATCAAGGAAATTTGTTAAAAAATCTATTTCACTAGGCTTAAGCTGTTCGTCTTGTTTGTATTTTTCATTTATATTTCTAATTTTGTTCTTAATTTCCTGTTTATCAATTTGTTTGGGTTTGACCTTGTTTGTGTTGGAAGGGTTTGACTTGCGAGTTTTTCTTTGGTTGGCAGATTGTACTGATTTGGAAGGTTGTACTAAATTGGAAGGTGGTGCTAGGTTGGAAGGTAG
>RGCF01000291.1 GCA_009919265.1 Bacteroidota bacterium
AGCATATAACAATCGTGTGTTAAGAAATGAAAAAAGGAATATTAGTTAAAGGAATCAACGGCAAATTTATATTGTTGTTGCCGTTTATGTATCTGGGGCATCTTATTACGTGGCGTAGTATTCAAGTTCTTACACGCACTTCGTTGGACAGTCTCGACGGTAAGGGTAATGCTAAGGATAAGGCTAATGATAAGGGTAAAAGTAGTGGAGAACGCGACGACATAGTCACAACCACCACTGGTCGTAGTCAAAATGATAGAAATAACAAGTTGCGTGAAGCAATTATTTGTGCTATCATCGAAAACAAGGTTCCGTCATCCTATTACAAAACCACAATTTGGCGAGATATGAAACAAACAGTAGATGGTTTTCTTTATCAACTCGCACCGAATAGTGGATATACGTCTGTTGAATGTTCGCACACGGCAGGTAGAACCAATAATTATGACTTCTTACTTACATTTACAGGTCTCGACGGCGTGAAAAAAGAACACAAAGTAGAATTCAAGTTCAACGCATCAAAAATAAGTGATACTCCACAATTTGTATCACCGATGAGACCGAGTCAATATTTGTCTTCATCTTATGAAGAGTTCTTCTATGATAATTATATGTCGAAGATGGTTGGCGAACTTGTCTCGTTGCCAAACCGCGAGGAATGGTTAAAACAAATTCATAATAACTCACCTCCGTGTATCAAGCACATTCAAGACAAATATTACGCAGGATGTTCAAGTAGTAGTCAGTTTACAAACGCACCAGACGACATCGCGTTTTACAACTTGTGTAAGCAGCTGTCAAAAGAAAGTATTTCGAAATTTATCGCAGAAAATGAATTGGATATTGTTAAACTCTCGTGCTATCTTCGAGAAAGTCAAGATGGTAAGGTTTATATGTTGTTTCAACCTGCGGGTGCGGGTGCGGGTGCGGGTGCGGGTGCGGGTGCGGCAAGAATAACACTACAAACTGTGGATCCAGCACATTACAACATAACATCCTATGTGAAAAATCCTAAAAACGCAAGATATGAATGCGTGAGTGAGACTGGTCAAAAAATCAATATTCTTCTTCGTTGGAAAAATGGCAACGGAGTCGCTTTTCCTGCGTTTCAAATATCATAATTGTAGATTGGAAGCATATGATTTAATTCCGTTGTATTGATAGCACTATTTCCAAAATAACACTCAATAAATTCTCTCGTGCGTGGATCCCGAAATGACTGTATAATCCGATGAAAACGTTCGGCAATGTCTTCATCGGCAGCGGTAGTGATACATATCAAGTGATTTTCCACTAAATACGTACTACTCCCCACAATATCTGGCGTAATGAAACAATAATCGAATTGGTAATTTCCTACACCATACCCGCGATTCAAAACAAGCATTGGTTCTTGAATTCCAGGTTTGTCGATAAACGCCTTTTTTTCTGTGTTTTTGTATGTTTTATGAACAAACGCTGCGTTTTCAATATTCGAACTGTAGATGAGACGTGTTTTGGATGAATCATCAGATAATATTGTCTTACATTGATTCCATACTACAGTCCCAACATGAACAGTGAAGTGAAGATCCGCGAGAGATTGTGATCCAGAATATAAATGAATCAACCGAGGAAGATTATCTGTAAAGATGGTCATTCCGTTTTTTTCAAATACGCCACCGCTACCGCTACCGCCACCGCCACCGCCTTTTTGACAAACCAGAACAATTGTATCCTGTGCTGTATCAATATATTTCACGCGATCACTCAAAGTATCACATCGCATGATATGAAGAATCGCGAATTGTGCGACAAGATACTTTCGCGTTTTGTCATAATAGGAAGAATTCATAAAACTCGATGGTAATACAAAACACAATACGCCGCCTTCTTGTAACATTTCGGCCGACTTAATAATAAACAACGCGAAAATGTTTGGTCTTCCGTCAAAATAGGGATAGTATTCTTTTGGAACCGAGTCTTTTTTCATTACGAAATAAGGAGGATTGCCGATGATGAGGTCCAGCGGTGAAGTAGCGGAAATTACAGCTGGTGTGAGAGACAGAAAATCTGCGTGACATATCGTAATAGATGGATTACCAGCAAATTTATTTGAAACAGATTCATATATTACAGGATGAAATTCGATTCCTGTAATGTGAGCATCGGGGTATTCCGCCATAAGCGCACCGATAAATTCACCCGACCCACAGGACGGTTCCAATATACGGTCTATTCTTTTCGATACACTTTTACGTAGTAGTTTGAGTATTCCCTGAATACAGACTGGTGGTGTGAAGAATATACCTCCATTTTTTTTTTCATCTTTTGATAATTTTTCTGTGAGTTGGATAGATAATTCAGAGAAACACGGCGTGGGCGTCAAATCCGACGACATAATATGGACAACCGTTTTACGATATATTAATTCATATAAATCAATGAATATAAATCAATTTTTACTACGCGATCAACCGGATATTCGCATATACATTCGCACGTTTATTTACTTTATACATATCATTTGTTGTATGTATTGTGCTATTATGTATAGAAGCAATACCTCCACACCCTTTAAGCACAACCTTTTGTGACACGTCGGTTCGCAAAGTAACATCTGCGGCGTGTAAATAATAGATGAATCGATTTGCTTTTAATTCTTCATTAATGATAACTGGTAATATTTGTATTTTGAATAGTTCATTAATACTCACATCGAGAGATATGTAGATATTATTATTGTCATCTATGGTGACATTGTCAGGTAGCTCTGGATCACATAATACAATGATTTCTTTTTCATTAGAATCGCTGCTTGTATATATATGTTCGCGGTCATTTTGTTTAGAACCGATTTTAAAATGAAGTTCGCTGTGCCACAAAGGAATGTAGTAGGTATGGCCGCCTTCGTGAAGAATATATACGCGGTCAAGAAGCATATCTAATAATGACGGATTCAGACGAATCACGATATCAGCACTCGTCTTTTCTTCCATTATTTTTGTGATTTCATCCATCGTATCTCGAGAGATTCCAAATAAGTCTTTGTGATTCGAGAGAATATCATAGATCATCAGAGACGTTTGTTTATCCATATTACGAAAAATGCTTATTGCGGATTTCATCCCTTTTGTTATAATGTGATGAACAAGCATTTGAATAGCATCCGCACTAGTATCGTGCTTTGAAACCATCGTCTGAATGAATAGTTGAAATATACTACTGTAAGCGTTATCTGTTTCTTGATGTTCGATGCCAGACGACGAATAAAAATATTCAAGCAGACGTTTATGGGCTTGATTGATATCTTTGAATTTTTCGGTGGATTGTTCTTCTTCGGGTGCGGGCGTGCCGTCAATTTCGTGAAGATGCGACTCTTGTCGATGAACACACTTATCTGGATGATGTTTCAGTGCTAGTATATGATATCTCTTATTCAACTCTTTTAATGAAGATGGTGTATTATTTTCGTGATATCCTAGTATGTGAAGCGATTTTTGAATTTCTTCTGGATATAAATATAAACAAGAATTAGGCATCAGGAAACGTATGCGTATATTTGTGTATCTTACATAGTAATAATAGAACAAAATTCTCTAAATGATATATCGGGCGGTAATT
>RGCF01000292.1 GCA_009919265.1 Bacteroidota bacterium
AACGAGAAATGTAAGGATGCGATGAATATGAAGGATTTCGTGAATTCGATCCAGTTGAACATGACTGATATGGAAAACGTCAGTAAGCTCGGTTATGTCCATTGCAGTGACGTCAAGCGCGAAACCTTGTATGTGAAGGAAGATGACCAGTGGGAGCGTGAAGGACCCGACCATGCGAAAATGACGAACGCTGTCCTTGCTGTCGAACATAAGAATGTCGTCCTCGTCAATGAATGGGCGAAGGCCAACCCGCGTTGTTTGAATAGCAACACCCGAGAGAATGAAACCTACTTCCGCCTTTCGAAGGCTGTCACTGATGGAGAGAAGGACGGGAACATAGATAAGGTGATACGAAAAGTAGCAAAGCAGGTTGTGATTGAGAAAGACCTAACCGCCTAAGTAAATATGTGTGTATCTATACCGCACCATAAATGAAATACTAATATTTACAATATAAAACATAAAACGATATGACGAATATTATTAGTCATAACGATCATTCATTCATTCATTCATTCATTCATTTACACAATGAACATCGAATATATACTCCCCCTTATGACTTTTTGGCATACAATTACGACGCAAATCGTAAAATACAAGTCACCTGAAATAGCAAATAACGCGGTGAGTTTTATTCACTGTGTTTTATTTATAGGACATTACAATTATGAATATAATTTGAACTACACGGTTCATGCGAGTATCGCATTTTTTATCTACGACCTTTTCTACATTATACAACGTATTCGATATTTTGACCCATCAAAACGAATGAGTGAATGTAATAAACAACTTCCTTTTATCGCACATCATATCGCAGGAATTTATATCTTATATTCATCAATTACCGTTAATGATGGCGAGAATATATTAGGTGCTTACATTCTTCTTGAGAAGTCAAACATTATGATTTATATATCATATTATCTTCATAAAGACTACACGGATTACATTCGCCTGAACGCATTATCTGAAGTAATACAACTTATCATATATACTTATTTTCGGATTTTCGAATTATCTTTTTTCATACACAAACATCAGGATTATTTATTTTCTTATCCTCTCATAACTCAAATATTGATTTTGATCGTGTATTCAATGGGATATGCTTGGAGCTACCGGTTACTCAAAAAGAACATCCATAACTATTATACTCTGAAAGGTAATAAGTCTAATATTCAATAATGTCATTATTACGGAGACGACTCGCCGCTTCAAGAAAATACTCTTCCGCGGGATGAAGCAACGCCCCCGCGCTACTTTTGCTGTGAATCTCTCGGATCGTGTTTGGTAATTGTGTGATGCCGTGATTCGACGACGACGACGACGATTCGCGAATAAACGCGTCGATATCAGCGCGGGTTGGATTGGCGTTGGTTGGAATGAGAATGACCATTTTGTCTACGTGACAACGCATATACGTAATATTATGTAAACAGATATATTATAATCTTTTTATATAATGTCGCTGACCCTCCCTATCCTGCAAGCCCATTTCATCTGGTATTGCGGCGTCGGGGGCGTGTTATGCCTTATCCAATTCTCTAATGATCCGCGGGCGGATATGGCCAGCATCATATGCTCACGCAAGTATTCATCTCATCGCAAATGTGGCGAATATGGTGTTGTATCATGGTAATATATAATAAAGATATTACTTCATTATACGATAAGTATGGAACTCATAGCAGAAGATTCTACAACCGTATCAACACGTCTCTCGAAATGGGCTGCCGATATCCGCGCAGTCAAAGAAAACAAACTCTCCCCTGAACATAAACGACATTCGATTTTGCATCTTGAAAATATTATCTCGTTGAATAACATACTTTTTTATACAGGATTCTTCTTCTCATATTTGGATGTGTCATATGTATTTCCGTGGATTATGATGGGTTTATCGATTAGTTCTCATTGGACAACCGTATCACACCATATTAGCCACGGTGGCTATACAGAGAAACACATTGACCCAAATACAAAGGTAGTTGATAAACATTATAAATATAATCGTTTCAAATATGGTGTGAAAATGCGTCGTTTCTTTGATTGGATGGACTATATATTGCCAGAGGCGTGGTCGTGCGAACATAATATATATCATCATTATAAACTGAATGAAGCAACCGACCCCGATAATGTTCAACATAATCTCGTCCTGCTTCGGACAATGAATGCTCCACGCGTCGTGAAATACGGTATCATCGCATTTTTCGCATTAACATGGCGTTTATTTTATTATTCATCGAACTCGTATAAGTATTATAAGGCGAACAGATTAAATTACACAATGAAAGACGATGATTATAAACAGATGACGCTTGCTGGTATGATTACAAATGAGTGGCCGTCGTGGATTAGCAAGGTCGAATATTTTACGTTGGTTCTATGCCCAATCATCATTTACCGCGCGGTATGTTTCGCCATTATCTACACATTTCATCTATATTTTTCCGCCATTTTCACCGCAACGCATTTACATAACGTTGTATTGAATTACATATTCGCGGATCTGTTCTGTAATGTTCATACCTTCGCGATTATTGTGCCAAACCACGCGGGGAGTGATATGTATTTATACCGCACGACGGTCAAGGGGGGGAGCGACGAATGGCTTCTTCGCCAGTGTATTTCATCGACAAATTATACGTTAGGCAATGACGTTATCGATTATTTACAGGGGTGGTTGAATTATCAGATTGAACATCATCTATTTCCGGATCTCTCGGCGTATGAATATCAGGTGATCCATAAAGATGTGCGAGAGGTATGTCGCCGTCACGGTGTTCCTTATGTGTGCGAAAGCGTATTTGTTCGGTTATGGAAAACGGTGAAGATTATGACCGGACAGGAAAGTATTCCGTATTACGAGGGGAGTGAGTTGGAGAAGCATATGTTAGAATAATACACCGACCAAATACGGAGACAAGTGTGAAAACACATCTATCATTATCGTATCTGACCTGGTTTATTTTTTATGGTATGCTTATTTCCTAGTTGTTCTTTTTTCATATCTAATCGTTATATTTTATGGGAGTTGCATGGTCATGTAAATTATTGGCGGATAATGTTAGGAATATAATATAAACATTTCTTCAAGTATGTATCATATCTGGCGTAGTCCTTCCACTTTTCGTTGTTATGCTTCACATTGAATACCTCATCCCTATCTTCGCTCTTTGGCACACAATTACGACCGAAGTCCGTAAATACAAACACGACCACGGTGTCGCTAATAATATGGTTAGCGCAATACATTGTGTTAGTTATATCGCTCAGTATACGAATATCCCAGACCGAAATTATACCATACACGTGAGCATCGGATATTACATCTACGATTTACTCTATTTAATGTATGCTTTATATGCAAAAACGACGACACAAGCGAAACTGTATACTATCTATGTATTTCATCACGTATTCGCCAGTTATATATTGCAGTAACAGACGAACATCGCGAACCATTACTGTATGCTTTTTACATAGGAGAATTATCCAATATCACACTATACTTATCCTATCATTTACATAAAGAATATCCACAACACGGCAACATTATTCGGGCGACTGAGTTCATACAACTTCTATGGTA
>RGCF01000293.1 GCA_009919265.1 Bacteroidota bacterium
TGTGTTTGATACGAATTATAAGAACATAATAGTTTACCAGGGCATTTTGTTAGAACACCTTTAGTATAAGGAGTATATCTACCTTCTCCAGATATAAGAAGTTTATTAATCTTCTCCTTTCTTAAATCATCTTCAGAGGCCTTCGGCTTTTCAATTACTCTTGATATTTGTGACGAATTAAAGCCACACCTCCTTTTAAAATCATCAAGATTTTCTGTACCCATTGATAGATTACATGCGGCACAAATAGGCCTCAGGTTATCTACCGTTGTCTTTCCACCATTTGCCTCTGCCACTACATGACCACAGTGAAAACTATTCATCTTTATCTCATTTATACAACAGCACATACATTTAGTTTTTGCAATGTCTTCGCCTACCCACTTATTCCATGATAAATCCTTTACAACCTTGGGAATAGATTTTTTCTTTGATTTAATAATAGTTGCCATTAATACTTAGACCTGTGGGCATTTCAAACTGGCATTTACTTTAATACAAAAATTGATGCGCAAATCACCTTTAACTATGAGTCACAAAATGGATTTTACAGATGATGTGCGTTGCAACGATGCTAGAGTCTGGGTATGGAGTATGGAATGGGAGAAAGATGGAACAATAAACCGTTTTAGGGAACCTGTGATTCATGAGTGTAGGGCATCATGTATGGAAGAGCGTTCCGATTGGGATTATATGAAAATGCCCTGTGGTCACATTTATCACAGCAGATGCCTTGATATGCACCTTTGGTATAAGAAGCGCTTAAATTGCGCCCTGTGTGGCGATTTAACACGAAAGAAGTGGTACTGTGACTTTTGTCATGAAGATTGCCACTACAAATACAGGGAGTTAGACGGATATAATACAAGTGGTGGCAACGAGTGTTTCTTAGGGTGTGAAAAGAGGAGGACTATTTGCAAAGACTTTATCTCAAAGGGGGGTCCATTTGTGAAAAATGAATACAGCGGCCACTTTGGCGAGGACACTGTATTTACTGTTGTAGATATTTATTTGAGAATGAAGGCTAGCGAAAGGTTTGATTGGAGACCCCTTTTGAGAAATACACTATTAGGCTAACTGCCGGTTTGAAATGTTCAGCGGTCTAAATTTACACATTTAATATATTCAATTTTTCACCCTTTTCCCACTTAAAAAGCATCCAGGCACATACACAGATCGTAACTTGACGGTATACACCCGTCGTGAGAAGCCCTAGTTCCTTCTTAAGATGAAAAAACGGGTTTAGGTGAAGCCAGCTAAAAGTTTTTTATTTCCCGGATCACTTTACCGAATTAGGTTAAAAATTGACATTGTGATCCAAAATATAGTGGTATAGTATAATGCCCCATGAATGCGAGAAGTGCCTTAAGGTCTTTACCCAGAAATCTGGTCTAAATGCACATCTTAAGCGACAAACGCCATGTAAGCAGGATACTGCTTTACAAGTGATTATTGACCAGAAAGTAAAGGAAGCAACCGAGCCTCTAATCAAGCAAATCAATGAACTAAAGGCTTTAATTCAAGGTGTAAAACCACGTGTGATTCTTAAGCTTCCTAAGAAGTCTATTCCAGTTAATCCAGAACCAATACCTCTTACAAATATAATAAAACCCTTTCTAAAATGGGTGGGTGGTAAGACACAGATTTTGGACGATGTCCTATGTCTATATCCAAGGGAAATCCAATCATATCACGAGCCATTTCTGGGTGGAGGTAGTGTTCTTCTTGGTCTTCTCTCTCAAATAAAGTCAGGAAAGATTAAGGTAAATGGTTCCATATATGCAAGTGACTTAAATTCAAATCTCATTGCCTTGTACAAGAATATTCAGGAACATTGCGAGGATCTTATTACGGTTCTAAAAGTTCGTGTAGATATCTTTAACAAAATTACAGGGGAAACAGTAAATCGTGATGCTAAGACACTTGAGGAGGCATCTGGATCACAGGAATCATTCTATTACTTTACACGCTATATGTTCAATAAGATGACAAAGGATGAGCGTGCATCCATTGTAGGCTCTGCTACCTTTATCTTTCTAAATAAGACATGCTTTCGTGGCGTTTATAGAGAGGGACCGAGTGGCTTTAATGTTCCATTTGGGCACTATAAGAACCCTGGTATCTTAGATGAGGACCACATGAGACAGGTTTCATCCATAGTAAAAGATGTTGTATTTACTTGCCAGCCCTTCGCAGATTCCTTAGCTAAGGTTTCTTCAGGTGACTTTGTGTATCTAGACCCACCTTACGCACCTGAAAATGATAAGTCATTTGTAGGATATACTGTAGATGGATTTGGCTTGAAAGAGCATCAGAGCCTTTTCAAGGGTATTAGTGATTTGCATACGAAGGGTCTTAAGGTCTTAATGAGTAACGCCGATGTTAAGTTAGTTAAGGATGCCTTTCCTGAGCCAGTTTACAAAACAAAAATTGTGTCTTGTAGACGTGCTATTAATTCGAAGGACCCTGCGGCTAAGACAAATGAGGTTCTAATTAGGAATTAGAGAACGTAGAATGTCAGATGCTGCAATATATTCAATCTTATTCTCACGGAAGAAATCAAGGAACTTTTTCTTCTGTGCGCTACACTTTGTCCCAGGCAGGTTACCATAACTCTCTCTACAGACCTTCTCTGCCCCACCCATACAGACAATCTTTAGGGGCTTACTATATAGCTCTGGAATTTCAGCATACTTGAATGGACATCCAAGGATCTTTTCTCCTGCAGTTCCACTTGTAAAGAAAGTTCCAGCCTTTGCTTCTAGAATAGCAACATCAATTTCAGAATCTGGCTGGAAATGCTCCTTCTTTACGGGTTTAGAAACAACCTTATTCTGAAGCATATAGAGTTCCTCACAGATATGCTCTCCAAACTTATTAGTCCACTGCTTATCGAGTTTCAAATCTGGGCGGCGCTTCCGAAGCATTTGCTGCCCCCACTTATCTTCAAGGACCTTTAGTTTTGCCTCATCTGATGTCTTATTCTTCTTCTCAATAGGCGGGAGGAATGAGAGGTCTCCATTGAGCCATTGAATAACTTCCTTTTCACGAAGTAGCTTGATGTTTGGATTTGTATTACGTGCAATTTCTTCCTGAATACGAGTAATATCCATCTTATATGCCTTAAATAAGGTAAAAATAAAAATTCAATTTTACCCTGCCACTAACACGCATCCAGACACATACACAAAGTATCTGCTAAGTCGTCTTTTTTATGCTGTGTCTGCCACCATGATAGCCATCTGTGTTGTTCAGATCCAAAGGGGAACTTTCCCAAATAGAGCTTAGCCCGTGCTTCTCCACCAGCCTTTCTGTCCTTGTATCCTGCATCACCCACTTCAGCCCCTTGGACCTTCTTGCCAGCGTGCACGAAATGGAACTTCACTGTCTGACCATTCGTAATGTAACGCTCACGCAAGGAAGCGAAAATCAAAAGTTGAACTGTTTTCATAACAGGATTTTTTAGAACAGGCTGGTGTTCAATGTAGACATCCTTAATACCAGACAGGTGAACCCAATCCCTGGTAATCCATCCTCTGATGGCGTCGTGGAGATTAGAAGTATTATCTGCAAATGATGCAGTCGACTTAGCTTTGACCA
>RGCF01000294.1 GCA_009919265.1 Bacteroidota bacterium
ACAACAAAAAAGGATATAGGGGACCCCCATGTCTGTAATGGTCTCTAATGATGTCATGTCAGAACAAACACATATACAAATAAAGTTATCAACTGACATGGGGACATGTTCATAAGTTTATTTGGTTTGTATTATTATTTGTTATATCTTTGTGTTGGTGCTCTTTAGTGTGGGGGAAAGTATAAGGCAGGCTGGAGTATACTCGGTCCCGACTCATCGTTACAATAGTACAAAGGTATGGCGAATATTTTTAGCATCCTATTTTTTTATATGGAATCTTTGTGGTATCTTAGCGGAGCTTATACTCCCCAAGCGTGGGGACTTGCAAGGGCTGCTGTCTGTCGATAGTTGGAGCGTATACTCCAACCTGCTTTAAAAAAAAAAAGATAAGATTTTTCTTGTGTGGACCAATCCCCCGCCGTATATTTGTATCACAATTAAACACCACACCAACTATGACCAACGACAAATTCGCCACCAAGATTGTAAAGAAGTTCTGTAAGAAGCAAGGTATTCTTACCATGAAAGATACATGGAATAACTTCGGTGACGTGACTGTTCGTATTATATCAGTTGGTCGGACAGACAATTGGGATTATAGAACTCAAGATTTCTCTCGAGCAATCAACGTGGAGATTACCATGAAGAAAGAGGGAGTAAGATTCTCTGAGAATAATATCCCAAGTAAGAACTCATGGTCAGCAAGAAACAGAATGAGATTCTTCAAGAACAGAAAGTATTATGCTCAAGATAATGTTACTTACTTGTTGAATAGAACAGAACTACCTTTGTTCTTCAAGATGGCAACTATCCCATTCGTTACAGGTTCAGATTTCGTTGGAAACATCACTTACAAATTCATTGACTAATATGAAACTAAAAGATAAACTAAAGGATTATTCTACTTCAGAACTTAGGACCATTGGACTTGATGTTCTTGGGGTTACTCGTAAAGTACTTGGTCATGGTAATAAACCTGTCCCCAAGTTTAAGATTAGAAATACAATGTCTAATCACTACGGTATGTATGAGTATGATTATTCTATTACCATCAATCCCACCAACTGTAAGACAATGGAGATGTATGTTAGAACAATCATTCATGAATATACTCACCACATTCAGAAGGGACTCAAGAGAAACTATACATCATCCGTAATGAGAAATGGTTATTATGATTCCCCATTCGAAGTGGAAGCAAGAGCAAATGAATTGAAATATATTAAGACGGTGTGGAAACAATATAAACAATCCCTATGAACAAAGATAGAATGAACATAATTATGAAAGAGACCATTGGGGACAAATGGTTTGAAACTCATGAGGATAGATTATACTCCGATTATGGGGGATTGGTTAAATTTAATTCATTGGATAGTTTAGGTGTCACTACCGCTATTATTAATATCGATTTAATTCTTACTAGAAAACCACTCACCAATCCATATAACCACTCACAAAATTATTTATCCCGAAGAAGAAACAATTCCATTCGTTGGGTGGTTGAAAGAGCTGAGACCAAGTGTGAACTAAAAAGCATGCTGAAGTATTTCGGTATCGAAACATTTACGATTAATAAAGTAAATCTAAAGAAGAATTAACTTACTTTTCGTCAAACCAATCATGTAAAACCTGAAGTGAGTGATTTCTAATCTCCATTGAAAGAGAGTTATGGTCCGACTCATTTAGTGGGGACTCCTTATCTATCTCCCCTATGATGTCCGACATCTGACAATGTGTCAATAACATTACACTCTGTCTAACAGGTTTATTGGTTCCAGTAAGGTCCATCTTCTTGTATATGCAATGTCCATAAGAGTTATCACCGTGATAATTCACCACATAATCATCCCCATTCGTAGACACTGTTGTTGAAAACTTTTTTAGGTACATATAAAATAGTTTGTTAATAACTTAATGTTAATAAATATTTTGTACTTGTGGATAGTATGAGAGGGGATTGTTAATAACTTTTTTTGTTAAAAAACTTGATTTTGTCAAAATGTCAGTCGTGTGTCATGATGGGGATAATCCCCTTCACCACTTTTCCCCCACTTTTTACCACCATTGTCTACCACTTTTTACCACCACTATTGGTCCTGTAGATAGCAAGAACACTAAAAAAACCCCTCTGTAGGGGTCAGGAAGACCAGTTTTTTAACTATATATAAATCCCAGCAAATAATGTAAGTTATAGTTAATAGAGCGGTGGAACACGTAGTGTGTTAGGATAGTCATTAATATAACCTTCAACGAGACCCATTAGGGGACCATTTAATACCATATCACATATCCCCTTAACAATGACACATATCATAGGACACTTTAATATTGTGGTATAATGTGGGAGATATAATGTGTCATATACTACACAAAACCCTATGGGTTTATCCCTTATATGACAAGTTATCTCCTTAACACCACATATTCTTATACCCATTAGTATAATACCATATAGTATAATCTATACCCGACAGGGTAACATAACATTATACATCTAACACATTATATCATAACGGGTATATTCTGTCCCTTCATAGTGTGTGTCTTTCGTTAGGGGGTTTTATAATGTGGGGGAAATTACGAAGTAAATAAACGAATGTACCCATTAGTGTAGTGAAACGAAGTGTAACGGAACGACACGATAGTGGAATGGGGGAATGAGTTTATTTACTTCGTAATTTCTTTATTAATCAGTAATAATCTTTCTTTCTCTATTTCACAATACTCTTGTGATAGTTCTGAACCTATGTAGTTTCTTTTATTTAGAATACACATCTTACTTGTAGTTCCTGAACCCATGAATGGGTCATAAACTAAATCATTTTCGTTTGACCAACTATCTAAATGTCTTTTAACTAATTCTTCAGGGAATATTGCTGGGTGTTTAAATGCAACCTTATCGTTTGTTGTATTTCCTCCACCTACATAGAAATCCCATATGTTATAATCAGGAACCATTTCCTTTACATAGTAATCATTCTCATTAAAATCCCCATCCTGATTTCTTGAGAACTTCTTTTTTCTATATGTTCTTTTATCGTTACACTTATTACTTCTTTCCCTTAATGATATATTGGTAGTTTTTGGTTTTCCTTTTGAGAATACAAACATATATTCAAACATCTGTTGATATCTTGTTCCCGCATTTGGCATTGGATTTAACTTGCGGTATATCATTGTATCATGTACATTGAAACCTATCTCTTTAAAGTATAATGCTTGTCTAAATGAATTAAGTGTTTCCGACCCATTCTTTATTGCGTCATTAACAACCCATACCACAACCCCGCCTTTCTTTGTTACCCGATATAACTCTCTGGCAATGTCCTCAAACGGGAATGAATATCCATTGTGCTCATCAACCATCTTCCCCACATTGTTGTTATAATTTCTAATGTCATCATATGGCGGAGATGTTATAGTTAAATCAATAAAATCATTTGGCATGTTCCCCATTGTTACCAAACAACTCTCATTATATGTCTTATTTATTTCCATATGTGATGGTGATACCCATTTATTAATACCACAAATATAAGAAACATATTTCACACTGCCTAATTTATTTACTATCTTTGTATTTATTATCATATGAAA
>RGCF01000295.1 GCA_009919265.1 Bacteroidota bacterium
ACTCAAATGATTTAGTAAAAATCGCATCGGTGAATTCAGGGCATGTGCAAAATTCTAAAGAAACACAACAAATATTGTCGTCACTAGTAGGAGAAAATATGAAAAAAAACAATCAACAAACAATTCCGGTCAATGTTGTTGAAGAAAAACAACCATCTTCCACATTATCTGTAGGCACTCAATTTCAACAGATGGTTCAAGGATTAATAAATACAGTTTTTACGAAAGAAGGATTGAGTGTAACTCCAGCCAATCCTTCAACTGGTATTCTCGCAGGTAATAGTAAAGAAAACCAAGGTAATTTTATTATTAGCCAATCAAAACAAGACGAAAAATATACGAAACAAGAACTTGACCATATTGAAAAAACAAATAACATTCTCACTTTAATTAATACTGAAAATAAAAATCAGCGCCAAAAATGGGCCGAAGTCACAGATGCTGATGGTTTTACAAAATATGGGTATATTACGAAAGACGGCATTTTTCAAATATGGCACGTTCCTGCTTCAGCATATTCAGATTCATCCATATGGCTTGAAACTGACAATATGAAAAAGAATGCTGGCGTTATCGGTTGCCCTGCGCCGAGTGAGACAGTACAAAAAATCAAAATTTCGGAAAGATGGAATAACATTAAACCGTTTGATTTGGTGTATGCTGCTGATACTGGACGAACAAACCCCGTATTTATGATGGTAAATGATACAGTTCGCGATTACAGAACTTCTTTCAAAAGAACGGGAATATATTCGTGTAATAATGAACGCTCAAATGTTTTTGTAAGCGAACGACCTTCGGCCGATTTTCATTTTTCATCCGAAGAAGGCGCAATTCAAAACGGTTGCTATGTGCTTCCAGATAAAGTTACGAATGATGATTTAAAAAAGAATGGTTTTACATTTCAGGAAGATATGAATGAAGTGTCCATTTCGCAATGTAAGCGTCGCGCGGAAGACTTGGGCAGTTCATACTTTATGATGTCCGCAACAAATAATGATGTTCAACAAAGTCGTGGCGGTTGTTGGGTATATACTAAAACAAACGACCCAGATTTACGAGGTTTATTATCATTCGATGAAACAGGAAGTAATTGTCATACCGTCTCGAATCAAGAAGAAGGTGAAGATAAATATCTTAGCGCATATTCACCATCTACGTTGAAACGTATGTATGGAAAAAATACGATAGTCAATATTCCACTCAATCCACCAAATCCGGATTGTGACCATAAAACAAAAAGTAGATGTATATTTGAGAACTATAAACACGAGGGTAATGGTGTTTGTGTTCCTCAAACAAATACGCCAAAATCTGATGAAAATGATAACTGTGGTTACTGGGCTAGTATCGGCGAATGTGAAAAAAACCCTGGGTATATGTTGTATCGTTGTCAGACCTCTTGTAAGAATACGAAAATATACCAACAATCAAACATAAAGAACGAAAATCGCGAATTTATTTATGGTGCTTTGTATACCTACAATAATAATGATTTGAGAAATTGGTTAAAGCACTTACACAAACGTAATGGTGGTGGATTTGAACGCGAAGCTGTCGAAAAATATATTCAAAAATGTAAAAAAACCGAAGGTTATGAATTCTTAGATGATAATCCTCCTCCTCAACGCAGTAAGATTGTAAAATCGGTAGCACTCTATTCACTTAAAAAGAATGGTCCAACTGGCGTAGATAATTTCCAACGCAATAAACGTGGGAATGTCGGTCGTATTTCATATATTGATCACAACGGCGAAAAACACGACTATCCTGAGTCAGCACTCTCATATATGGCACCTTCAAAAGATGATAAGGGTGAAACAATTCCAGCCACTTATGTGAACTTGGGTGCGTATGATACACGTTCGGCCGAAAGTTCGTATAGTCTCAAAGAAATCACACCTGGCAGTTATACGGACGCAGTTAATCTACTTTATAAAGCCAGTCGCGATGGTTGGTCACCGGAGGCATTTCACAAAAAATGCGATAACAAAGGACCGACATATACTCGCGCAATCATAAATGACGGACGTGTTCTTGGAGCATATACATCTTTAAGTTGGTCAACCACCGCAAACTACCAAAATGATATATCTGCCTTTCTTTATGACGGCACAACAAAATACCCTTCTACAAATGGATATTGGGGTCCAGGTGTAAATGCGGTATTAATGAATAATAGCCTGCCGATATTCGGTGGTGGTCACGATTTTTTTATTCATGAAAAAACACTCTACAGTAATGTTTATACGTTTCTTACAAACAGCGGAAAAGCACCATTTGGACAACAAAAAGAGAGATATTACGAGTATGCGTTGAAAGATATTGAAGTTTATTCTGTTGATCCGAATACATTTCCTATTACATTAGAATACGAACGTAAATTACGAACGATGCCTATCGGCGAAAGTATAACTACCTCATTTGAAAAATGTAGTGGAATGTGTGACGCAGATGAAAAATGTGGTGGGTTCGTTTATACGAAGGGTAGTGCTGGTGCCGATGGAAAATGCGAATTAAAAGACCGCAAAACTATGTATCCAAATGGTTTGCGTATAGCCGATCCTACAAAACAACTTATGCTCAAAGTTCCGACAATCAACGAGTCCGTAAATGAAGAAGCACGTAAATTAAATAATGGTGTATATACTATGATCGATAGTCTTCATTATGCTCATTATCCGAGTATGGGTTCAGTATCATCTAATACAAAATTTAATATTCGAGATATGATTCCCAAAGAAGGTTCGTTGAAACCGACCGATCTTACAGCAATGTATGGCGCAGTAGATAACGTTATTCAAGATACACAAAAGAAAACTGCGGAGTATAAAGAACAGACTGCGATTCCACCTATACAAACCGACACTGATAAATCTGTAATAGAAGGTTTATCATCAGCTCGAGAAACAGCTAATTCCGCATTTTATACGAGTGATACGAATAATTATGGTCAAGCAATGAAAGGTGTTCAGGATACTTTGGTGAAAATCGCAAATTCAAAATATCAACGCGAGAGATTGAATGCGATGACCGAGGAAAGTAACAAGAATCTCATATCTGAATCTTATAAATTCATTCTTTGGAGTATTTTAGCAATATTAACAGTGCTGGCTCTTTTAAAGTTGAGAGAAATGTTTGGACAAGATGACGCGGATGAGGGAGACGGGGACGGCGGCGGTGGCGGCGGGATTTTAGCAACAATACTCGGTTGGTTTGGTGTTAAAGGATTTAATATGGATGATATTCCTGACCGCACCGAAGATGTGAAAGCAGCATTAAATTCTGCTGGCGAACAACTGAGAGAAACGGGGGCCAATTTGGCAACTGGTATTACACAAGGTGCCGATAATTTAGTTAATTCAGCTAATGATATGGCGACGGGAGTCGTCGAGGGTGCGACAAATTTAGTGGATAAAGCCAAAGAAACCGCGTCAAATGCAATTGACCAAGTCGGGACAGCAGTAAGTGGAAATCCATCTAATTCTGGTTCGGGAAATAAACCATTAAGCGGTGGTCGTAAAACATCATCATCGGTTTCGTTGGCATCAACATCGATGGCGGCGAAGAGTAAAAAGAAATAATAATATAACGAGTAT
>RGCF01000296.1 GCA_009919265.1 Bacteroidota bacterium
TCCAATCTGGGGGTATATCTTATCATATCTTGTCGATAAACAATACTTTATAGAAGATAACAGTATCGTATACTACCACGGATCACACGGTGCACAGATTAACTAATAGCATAATAGGAATGGCTCGAAGGCGTATCACGCGACGAAGGCTACAAAGAAGGCGTACAAAACGTTCACAGCGTGGAGGCAATGCTCCCAAATCTGTGGTCGTGTTCACGCTTACAAACGGGGCAGGCTTTGGCTCTGTAGTGGGATTCTTGATGCGAGCATATTTGTATGCAAAGAAGGAGGGTAAGGAGTTCTTTGTGAAGGCGGACAACTGGCAGTTCGGTGATCGTTGGCACGATCACTTTACATCTTTAAAGGAGTATGATGCTAAGACAGAGCATGCAAAGGAAGAGAACTATAAACACGCATCCGTTTCTGGACTGCCCCAGTTTTCTCTGGGAGAATATATGAATGCCGCGAAAGAAGTATTTGTCCCGAGGCCAGAAATAGTGGAACGAGCCAAGGCGTTTACAGATAAAATCGGGGGGGCATACATTTCTCTGTATGTACGGCGGGGGGACAAGACTTCTGGGGCTGGCAGAGAAATGACCGCGGCCGACCTGCCTCAACTCGTAAAAGAAATGGGCGTCACGGATGGAAATGTTTTTGTTATGTCTGATGACTATGGGGTAGTAGAAGAAGTGGAGAAACTACTTCCTGGCTGCAAAGTGTACACAATGACGCCCCCAGAAAACAGGGGGCTAGTGATTCACGACATCCAGAAATACGACAGTGAACAGAAGAAAAAGCATGCGGATGAACTCTTCACATCCATGGAAGTCTTTCATGGAGGAGAAAAGGGTTGGGCGGACAATCGATCCAACTTGGGTCGATTCCTAAAACTCCGTGGCGCAGATAAAGTTGTCTTGTATCCGGTAGACAAATCTACAGAGAATTTGTCTGCCGATATGATTGTCGATCCTCCCAATCGATCTTTAGGGAGTTGAACGCTTCAGAAGATGATATCACCATAGGGAATGATTGGTCGACCAGTGCCACTCGTAACAAGAGTCGGTGGACCCCAGATCTTGGCTAGTTTATTAGACCAAGGAGATGGAGGCATATACAGTTTGTAGTTGTCAAGATGAAACTTGTATCTAGCTTCATCCTTACGATCTAGACTCGCATCTGCTATCTCCCCGAGGATCCCCCTACCGAATGGGGTGGGATTATTGCAAAAGTAATCAGCATCATGTACAATACAATATTCTGCCTGCTTGAGATAGTGCCCTAGTGTTAATGCACGTGCTTCCCAGGAGGATTGGTCGATAAACACAACAGAAATATTATTCTTGTGTTTGTATGTAGCAAGGAAATCTTTCCAATGTTCACCCCCCTCTTTTGACTCTAGATATATATAGCTGCAATCTTCGTTTTCAGGGTATAGGGATTTAACCTTTTCTACCCACTCCATACTATCTTCGATACTAACTAGTTTTCTTCCAGTTCCTGCAAGAATATTGCGTAGAAACCCTGTACTACAGTGGCCTGCCCCAAACTCTAAGACATCGCCACTTGTACCACGTACATACGTTTCTAAAAATGGCTGGTGTGTCCCATATACATCATCTATCCAGTTGCATGTACCACTCATGTATATAAAAACACAGGCTTATTTCTTTAAACTGCAATAGGCAGATTAGCTGCGCGTGATCCAGGCGTAAAGTTTATAATAGGTGAATAGGATAATGAAGTTCAGATTCGTATTCACAACGAGTATTATAACCCCTGAACTGAGCGCAATGGCTTTCCATCTTTAAGATGAACGCGTGATTCTTGATTGCATCAGGGATCTATATACTCTTTTACATCGCTGTAAGTGAAATATGTGAATACATCAGGCTTCGTAATATACCGGCAATAACTATATCGCCTGTATATTAAGATGAAAAGAATATGTGTAGGGTTTTTTGGATTTATCAGGAATCCTATAACATATAGTGTGTTTAATCGTTTCAGAAAGCTCCTACCGGAACATTGTACTATAGATATATTTATATGCTGTCCAAATAAAGTGAATGAATACGATGCTGATACAGATATAATAGATAAAGACTCTGAAATATTTAATGAGATGCGTGAGGAGCTTGATGGATACAACTTTTATATCGATGTGTATGAATACAATCCACTTGTTTTTATAAAAAGAGTACGTGAGTTGGGCCTACCAGACTATACAGAATATCCTACTTACAGGGTATTTTCTCAACATTTCTCCATAACTAGATTATGTAAGAATATAAGTAGTATTTCTAGACAGAGCCATATCAACTACGATAGTATAATACTAACGCGTTTTGATACTATTCCTGGGGTGAAAACACTGGGTTCTTTAGTTGAACACGTAAATGAAAATACGATTCACATATGGAGAAGATGTCCCTATATAAGCGATATAGATGCAGAAGACCGTATTATTATAAGCTCTATAGGGGGTGTACATGCATTATCACATTTGTACGACGATGGATTTACTAGGAATCCACGGATATATGAACCACTTATCCCAGAAAATATACTAGGAAAGTTTTTACTTACATGTAATACTCTAAGATTACTTCCACAGGAAGGTATTCTATTGGAACACTCATCATCGCTGCAGGTAAAATATTCAGATAAAGCTAAGAACTATCTAAACGAACTAATTGATAAATATAAGGATGAGCTATCTATCGAGGTGATAAATCAGTAACGTCTTGTTTATCATTAGGAAGTTATAGTTACGGGATCTATACATTTTTTTAGTAACCCAGCCAAACCCATAATCGATTGTAAGTAGTTTACTAAGTATATCCAAGTTATCTGTGTCTAACATTTCTAGAGACCATTTGGTATTCGTGATAGGGGT
Organism: Bacteroidota bacterium; assembly: GCA_009919265.1. Lineage (GTDB taxonomy): Bacteria > Bacteroidota > Ignavibacteria > Kapaibacteriales > UBA961 > UBA961. Next base: position 2,897 of record RGCF01000296.1, read on the forward strand.
GGTATCAACAATCTGAAAATCTTCTTTTATTACCATATATAGTTGATAAATAACGTGATCAAAATGTACGTATTCTATATTAGTATAGTCTATTATATTAAAGAATGAAACTAAATGTTCCCGCTTATAGACAGGTATATCTGACCACCAAAAGTATAGATTAAAGTTGTTTGTTATATTTCGTAGATGTTCATATTGAGAACCTGAAAACAAACTAGCACAACTTCTTGTAATACTTGTAAGAAAATCTTTTGTTGATGCATCATCTAACTGCGATATGTCTCCAGCATATATCTTTTTATTGGTGAATATATTACTCAGTTTTTCAGTTATATTTTCAGATGTAAAGTTCTCAGGAATAATGGTAGTTTCACTATCACATACTATTATATACTCATATGATGAGTTTGCTAGGTGTTTTAACCCATAAAACTTTTTGAAGGTGATGATACTTTTGTTATTCAACGAACCAGATACGATTATTGGTTTAATATAATCTTTCATAAGAAACATCTGATAATCCTCGTTATTAGAGAAAACCGTGTACAAATCGATACATATATTATTCTCCCTAAAGCTATTAATCATCTCGTATACATGGGTGTATTTAGGGGGGTGAACTGGTATTAAAAATGCAGTATCGTATATTTTCATTTCTGTAAATATACTATACTT
>RGCF01000297.1 GCA_009919265.1 Bacteroidota bacterium
TTGTTTCATTTGTCGCCATTGCCCTTGTAGAACCCGAATTATAAGGCGGATTACCCATAACAATATCAAACTCCTTAACAATCCCATTAGGAAACTTCATTTCAACATCTTCCATAAATCCATTCTTTCTATGCATCTGTATTATGTTCGGCTCAGTTTCAGGTGCTAATTTCTTAAATAAATTCTTTGCTATGGCATTATTCTTAGAGTTCAATTCAACCATATATAACATATCTTTCACGATATGTTTGCGTCTAGCCTCTTCATTTATTATCACTTTAGTTAGTCCGGGATTGTAATCTACCCCTGCTTCGCCTGCCCCTTCATCAGTAATACCAAGATATTTACCTGCCTTAGTTCTAAATCCATAGAATAAGCGTAAAAATACTCCTATAGGAAAATTACCCATACCATTTGCAGGATCTAACCATTTTAGTGTTTTATCTTTCCATACTTCAGAAGGAAGTGTGTCAAGCATTTCATTAACTAACGACATTGGCGTGAAGACTTCGCCATATTTATGTCTTTCCGCAGACTTTGGAGTTAAATGTTCCTTGATATAATCGAGGACCTTTTCAACGTGTACTGGATATTTTTCTTCATCCTCTATAGATTCCTTCATCTTATAGTAAGATGAGTTTCTACCTTCTTCAATCATTTTAATTAATCCTGGGCGAATCATAACATCAATGATAAAATTTCTTTGTAAATCAGCATTCACTTTATCTTCTTGAATTGCACCACGCTTAATAAGAGTATCATAAAGCGTTTCTCTAAGTTCTTCATCCGTAGATAGTTTTTCCTCAAGTGCTTTTACATCATTTGAGTTTGTTCCAAACGCACCAAGCTTTAGCGTAGTTTTGAATATATCAATATATGCTTCTTTTTTTTGCTGCTCAGTTGTCCCTTCTCTAAATATTTTTGGATCAGGATATGAAGGTTCTTTATCACCTTCATTGGCTTCTTTATTATGTTCTGCCTGTGCGACATTTTTGCCTTCAGCCCTTAGTTGTTTTTGTTTCAATTCCTCTTCCTTTAGTAATCCAAGAAATTCATCATATGAAGGTTTGTAACCCTTTTCCATTACAGTTTTTATATTTGTATTCAAAGTATAACCTGCATCTTCCAACATTATACTATCCCCAGCCTTTTTACCAGTTTCAATAAGTTTCTGTAGTTCAGGTAATGTCTCTTTTACAATATCCGCGCGAAGAATATGTTTATCATCGTCAATAGAAAATATATCAAGTACTTTATTGAATAGTTTTGGTATATCACCAGCATACACTTGTTTCTTACCTTTACGCATTTTTTCAGCGGTTATTTGATAGTTCATAATAGCAGTGACTGTCCTAAAATAATTCATATCAATAATATATCCACCCTTCTTATTTGTTGATTCAGTTAATGCTCTATACATTTTTTGAATACGCTCATCTACCTTTTCACCTACATCAAGTAATACAACTATATCCACACAAGGTAATGATATGCCTAGATGTAACATATTTTGTGCTAAAATAATTAGCCCCTTACCTTTTCTTCTTGCGACTGCCTCCTGGTCTAATAAACATTGTTTTAGGGACTTATCTCCTGTAGGACATGCCCAAGAAAATGTACCACAAGAATCCGATCCATCAGTTGCCTTCACTAAAATACTATTTTGTTCTGAGCCAGGTATATTCCATTTAACTGATGAAGATACGCCTATAATATGAAAGTATTTTCTAAACCAACTACTTTGGAATATAGCACCAGCCAGGGCACACATACGCTTATACAATGGATTCTTCTGCATATGGGGTAAGAACCAGAGTTGTGAATGTGTTACAAATTCGCTTGTAAAATAACCAAGTCTATCGCCTATACGTTGCGCTATACTATCTACAGATTTCAACACACTTGGAATAGGCTCTACAGCAACACCATCAATCGTTTCTAATTGTTTCGTCGGTGGTGCTAAATAGTTTAATAAACGTATCATACCCTTAGGGTTTGTAAATCCTGTATGCCATCTTTCTGGCGGCGTAGTTTCAGGATTAAAATCAACTCTAACTTCAAATAAATGCGATATAGTTGGAAATCCACCCTTAGCCTGTTGTAGAAAAGCCGACTTTGCATCTGGTGTAAATTGTGTTGTTAATAAATATAATTCTGGAAACTTTTGATATTGTTGCTGAATAGTCTCATAAGTTTGCCCGTATGAAATACAAGTCGCTAATGCTCTATCATATAATTCACCAAAGTTTTCCTTGAAGTATTCTTCATTCGTCGATAGTTCTTTTGCTTGTTGAATGTCTTGATAGTCCCATATAACTACGTTTTCATCTGGTATGTTAAATGCCTTTAGAGGTTTAATATATGTTCCTGTCATATACACAACTGGCACATCTGCTTGTATCTGTTTATCAAGCTCTTTCAACTGCGATTCTTCAGCCTCTTCTGAAACATCCTCTTCCTCCTCATCTTTTACTGAGACTGTTCCTTTCTCTATTTGTTTTACAGCCCTTGCAGTAGTTTGCTTCAAATGTGCTTCATCGCATATGAATAAATCCGCGCGATTTACACCCCCTTTTAGTTCTTGTAATAGTCTTCTTGTGCTGTCGGCTTGTTTATAAAGTTCAACGCTCATAATAAAAATATATTTCTTAGAAGGGTCTATCGCCATATCAGTAGTATTGACAACATCAATGCATTCATATTCCTTGAAATTTTGAAACTCTTCGAATAAATCTTTTTTGAACTGAGAAAGAGTTTCAGATTTAGCACCTAATAATACAACAACACGCTTAGGATTTAAATTATCTATAATACCTCCTGCTATAAATGTTTTACCACCTCTTGGAACTATACCTACAAGAAATTTATTATTAACTTTTGTTCTTGCAAAATGTTTTATAGCGTCGCATATTTTATATGTGGCTAAGTATTGATGTAATCGTAGGCGTAGAATAGGCTTTGGAGGAGATTCTAACTTTAGAATACTATTAAGCATTTCAACAGTAAGTTTTTCTGCTGAATTATGTTTGCTCTGTATATAATCGTAAAGAGTTGTCAATGAGGCAAATAAGTCATCCATCCCATATACATAACTTGCCTCTTCAGAAATGTATTTACGAATAGCCTTTCTTAACTTCTCTTCTACAGCCCCTTTATCTTTTACAAGTAATATGATTTTTCTATCATACTCTTGGTCTAATGATTTTGCAGCTGTATATATATTCTGTATATCAAACTTATCTACTCCTTTAGAAGCATCCCTATTGAAATACTTACTTGAGCAGAAAAAGAATTGTGGGGTTTCTTTTGCTAATGCTTTCGCCAGTATAGGAACTTTTTTACAACTCTGTAAAACTTTTATAGTTGGATCTGAAGAGCATAGGTCAATATCTAAGTCAGATTTATTTTTCTTATAAACAAATGTAATGTCTGACGCACCGCTTTTACTACCTTCATTAACTTTCTTTGATTGTAAATATGTTAATGGGTTATTACTAAACCCTTCGCCATCAATATTTGTGAGAGTTTCTATTTTTCCGTTAAACATATAAAAATCTTCAGTTATAGGAA
>RGCF01000298.1 GCA_009919265.1 Bacteroidota bacterium
GTCTGATTTAGAGAAAACACTTCGTGCGAATCACATCCTTGTGATTTTGGGTGCGATTGTTCTTGTATATGCCGTTTATACATATTCCGACCAAAAGTTCGTCGTTCCATACGAAGGTCTTCAGGGTGATGCGAATGTTCGCCCTAACGCCCCTATTGTTGCTAGTCAGCAGGCACCCCCAGTTGCTAGTTCTGGAGCCAATGGATATTCCGCGGTTGATTCAATGAATGGTCAAGGTCCGGCTCCTGCTGGTGCTACTAATCTTCCTGTCGCGAATCCGTCTGACCTTCTTCCCCGTGACAGCAATAATCAATGGGGTAGTTTGAACCCATCGGGCAGTGGCGACCTTCTTGGTCAGAACCTCCTTTCTGCGACATTCTTGACTGGTATTGACACCATCGGAAACACAATGAAGAATGCCAACCTTCAGTTACGCTCTGAACCCCCTAACCCTCAGTTAAATGTCGGTCCTTGGAACCAGAGTACATTTGCGCCTGATCTGATGCGCACACCTCTCGAGTTGGGAAGCCACGCTCAGTAAATAGTGCGTGTGTGTGCGTGTGTGCGTGTTAAAATACTTTTATGTAATAATATGGAATTCGTTATTACATAAAAAACACAGTAATATACATATACATCGATTTCTGTAATTGTCTTTTTAACATACAATGTCAATTCTCTCGACACTTCTGTTTTTAACTCTTGCGTGTGTGTTGTTAATCATCATTATTCAGAATGTCATTGTCCCTGCTGTCGTAAATTATAATCACGGTACTTTAAATAATCCAGATTTTACGATTGGACCCAGTAAGATTCAAGGACTCGGGGTATTTACGAAACGCCCGCGCGTAAAAGATGAGAGATTATTCGTCGCTATAAATGCGGATGAATCCATTACTCTTATAGGAAGTAAAATCAACCATTGTCCGAGTAAAGACAGTGACGGATTCGTCCCACCCCGTTCGGTATTGCCGAACACATATCTCTCAGCAACACCAGATAAAAATACGGGGGAATGGTGGATAATTGCCGCACGCGACATTGACGCACACGAAGAACTGACTACCGACTATACATACACGCCTGATTTTATTGATAAACCTGACCCCAGTTGGAGATGTCCGTTATTGTGAATGAATATATTCTCTCGAACTATATAATAACGTTGGATGAAAATCGTCGGGATCGACTTGTGCCGTTACAAAGACATATTTGGTCGTCCGAGAGAAGGTGCGCACGCTTACCGCATATACAATATCGCGATAGTGGATGTCGCAGCAACCATTATCGTTGCGTTCATCCTCTCTCGTGCATTCGCACTCTCATTCGGGAAATCTCTCGTCGGACTGTTTCTCATAGGAATCATATCACATCGGGCATTTTGCGTTCGAACGACAGTGGATAAATGGGTGTTTCCGAAGGTTAATCAATGAGTTTATATTATAGCTTTCTAAAGGTGAAATTAATATTTTAGGTTTGCACGACGCGAACCGCGGCGTTTCTGTTGTTTGGTGTATCGTGACGTTGTTCGACGACGTTTTGCGGAACGGTGACGAAATGACGATATTGAACGATGACGAGAACCTAGTTTTTTACCGCCGTAACTTGTTCTCCAGTTTTCCCGGTTAAGTCCAAACATGATTAAGTTAAGGATTGTAACAACTCGATTATGATTGTTTTCATTTTTAAATTTGACATTTAAAAATTCAAGTATTTTACGATAAAGGGTTGTTACACCCTCATTGTTGGCTTTAAGTTCCAACACATCACTACTATCAGATGGTGATTTCGTCTTATCATTATTATAATAATATATGCTATTTTCAGTAATCGTGGTAAGACCTTCTGTAATACCGAAATTACTTTTTATGTTTTCAATTGTAGAATATGTTAAATAACAATCATTACCAGCATCTATATCATTACCAGCATCTATAAGATCTATAAGACATAACACTTTTGGTTCATCAGCCATTTCGATATTTCAACTTTAAATTATCTTGTTATATAAATAACCAATAAAATAAAAATGTTCAAAACAAGCGTTTTCGGATATATTGTGATTATTTTCATTATCATCGTATGTTTGAAGATATACCAAGAATCCGACGCATTTCAGTTGAAGTGTATTGTTTCAAAGGTCGATGGAAATAAATACTGCGTCCGCGAACGCGCTAAACTGGAACTTGCGGCCGATCTACTTGCGAGAGTGACCCAAAAGATGAAACAGGTCGTAAAACATATGGGTGATACGTACCCCGACCGAGAGAATGTAAAACGTTTAGTCAAAAACTTCCGACCTGAAAAAATAAGTGAGACATTACCAACAAGTGAATACACAGCATATAGTGAGAACAAAGGTGAGAAGCTTGCGTTTTGTGTAAATACAACAAAGAAAGGAAATAAACTCATCGATGAAAATACGCTTACATTTGTTGCTCTTCACGAATTAAGTCATATTATGACGGAAAGTGTTGGACATAAGGATGAATTCTGGAATAATTTCCGGTTCCTCATCGACGAGGCGCATAAAATCAAGGTGTATCATCCAGAAGATTATAAACTCCGACCGAAAGAGTATTGTGGTATGACGATTAACGATAATCCTCATTTCGACAACTAAGTGCGTTATGCAGTACGCGTGATGTGCGGTGGTGCGGTGGTGCGGTGGTGCGGTGGTGCGGTGGTGCGGTGGGGAATATCCATAGACACACACACACACCCGTAGTTCGCGGTGGTTCGCACATTATACCTCCATAATCCGTGTCATACGAAGAAATATAGTATTTGGAATCCGTCTCTCTTGTATCGCACGAAGATCAGCTGGTCGCGTAACCTTCGATATCGTATCTCGGTCAACTTCTGTTATGCGATAAAGATATTTGCTTCGCGGTCCTTCCGCGAAAAAAGAAATATATTCTGGTATGCTTTTTTCATCCGTCCAGCACCAAATCGCGCGATTATGTATTTCTTTTTCGCGAAGAAATAACCATTCTTCCACACTGCTGTATTGATACGTCAAAGGAAATGCCGCATCATGCTCATAAGTTTCATCTACAAATGTAACAAAAATATCTTCAATGGGAAACAACAAATCACAATCCCCATTGTCTGTAATCGACGACAATGTAAGAACTTGTTCATAAATAGAGGCGCCGCCAATAAACCATACAACATCATAATTTATCGCATACTTATGAACATCAGATATTGACTTTATAAAAATCACACCAGATTTATGTTCTTCATTCTCAAAATCATTCATTGCTGATATGACAATATTGTCGCGAAATGGTAAAGGTTTATACTCTTCGGGTATGCTTTCCCACGTTTTTCGCCCCATAACTACTGCACTGTTATACGGAAATACGTCTGAACGTGTCATATGTGAAAAAAATCGAAGGTCCCGTTCTATTTTAGGCCACGGTAGTGTTCCTTGAAAACCGATACCACCGCCACGACAAAGCGCGACAATCATTTTGAATATAGTAGGGTCTCTTGTGGATGACGACATCGAATGCGTGTTATATATTTTATATAA
>RGCF01000299.1 GCA_009919265.1 Bacteroidota bacterium
TTCGACATATCATTCATCCATCAATGTTTTACAATTCCATTCAAACATCGCATAAGACCATTCTTCCGTTTTGCATCATAGAGTGTTCTTCCTTGTGCTTCTATGTCTGCATCCCAAATTTGCCTATGATGCAAATGATATTGAATTGCTTTGTTCTTGAGCGAATAACGCTTCAAACCCAAAGCCGCTAATCTCCAATCTATGTCGAGATCTTCGCCAAAGCATGGCAATATATAGTCTTCATCAAAACCATTGATATCCAATACATGCTGCTTATACACACCCCAATTACACCCCCATATTTCTCTGTCTTGCTTTTCTTTGATAGGCAAGAATGGAAGATATAGCGATTCTCGAATCTGCGTGGAATCAGACCTCAATAGTGACATAAATGATGGAATTGTCAATGACTTTGTTTCATAGATTCTTTTTGTGATATCATTCCCAAGCAATACTCTGCGTCCAAAATAAAAATTACCGGGTCGCATTGCTTTATGATATGATTCAAGAAATCGAGGATGTAAAAAACAATCACCATCAATGAAGACAAGATATTCACCTTGCGCTTTTTGAATGGCTTTATTTCCAATGACGATTTTTCTAAATCCTAAATCCGGATGTGAAATATGTTTGATGGAAAATGAATAGCGCTTAATTGCAGCATCTATGCACTCTTTCATGTTTGGATCTTCGCCATCTTCGGCGATTATCACCTCCACATCAAGAAATGTTTGCACCTGAATACTCTGAAGTATCAAATCAAGTGCTTGTGCATTGTTATAGACTGCTATGATGAGAGAAATCATGATTATTTAAACCTTGAGTGCAGTATATTCTGCGTTCTTTGATTGCGTCTGATAATTCTTTGTCATTCAATTCCAATAATGCTGATTGCTTCTGCTCATTATGCCATAAATGATATGCTATACCACCAAGTCTGAGATTGAATCGCTCGATACCGGAATTGAGCATGCGTATGATGCATTCACTATCTTCTCTGCCCCAACCGATAAAGGCTTCATTGAAAGCATTTACTTTGATAAGATCGCTTTTCATAAATGACATATTACAACCACGCACTCCATGATGATTTTGCTTCTTGCTCATGAATTCTGAAACTGCAGTGGAAAGCATGGGGAAATGCAAGGCATTGAAACGATTGGTGATTCCACTGGAAAAAGGAGAAAATGAAAATATTCCTGTCTGCAATGCTTTCAAAGTTGTGTTCTTATCAATTAATACTCGTGAACCTTGAATATATCTACCAATCTGTGCATGTCTTTTGTGATCAGTGATGAATGAAGGATGCAGAATCATGTCACCATCTATAAAGATGATGCATTCTCCGGAAGACAGAGCAGTTGCTTTATTGCGAATGCGTGCAAGACGAAATCCTTCATCCTCTTGATGACAATGCAATAAGGGAATTGGAAATGATTGTTGATACTTGGTGATGAGTTCCTTTGTGGCTGGTCCTGAACCATCATCAGCTATAATGACTTCATCGGGATAATCATCGAGTGCAATGACACTCTTTAGCACAAGCTCAAGCGCATCTTCTCTGTTATATGTTGATATGATAAGCGAAGTCTTCATTCATTGAGTCCTTTGCCTGCCATGATCTTTTTCATATTTGCATGAATGCGAGAAATCTTAGTAGCAGATTGCTTGGCTTGATTGAAATGCAATAAATATCCCCGCCTTCTACCGGGCGTCAAAGCTTCAAATGCTTTTTTGAGAAGAGGATGCTGTTTATACATGTCGAGCAGTTCAGCAGGAATTGGTTCTTGTTCTTTTGCAAACACCACTTTTTTGCCTGCTACTTCAATTGCAATTGCTTGTCGAATATAATCAACAATTATCGCCTTGTGTTTTGTTATTTCTTTCACTGATGTGAATTTCATGTACCGAGCAGATTGCGAATTTTCACCGGGAGCTGTCAGTAAACCATGTGTATCGTCAATCAAGCTTCCTTTTAGAAAATTGAGGGTGGCACTTTCTTTCAACGCAGAAAGCAATACCACATTTTTTCCTTTCACTGTATAGCAAGGTACACCCCATTTTCGTACTTCTTCTACCTCTGTTTTGAGAATGATATCGCGTAATGCATGCAATTCTTTCGTCCAAGTCATGACTTTGCATTGAGGGGTTCCAACGAGTGGACATCGTCCACAACCGATGGAGAAGAATTCTGCGATAGTGTCTTGCATGTGATATTCAAAGAAAGTTCATGACAAAACTACCGTAAATATCAGAAAGAATCATGTTCTCACGGAATTTCCATGCGAATGATGCTGTTTTACAAATCATGCACAAACAAAGCATCAATATTGTCTGGTTAAAACGAGATCTACGGCTTAGTGATCATGCGCCATTATATGTGGCTGAACATGATGATCTGCCTTATATAATGCTATATGTGTTTGATACCGAAGTCATAGCATATCCTGATACATCTCTACGACATCTCCAATTTCAATATCACTCAATACAGGCAATGAATGAAACATTGCAGTCATTTGATGGGGAGATTACAGTGTGTCATGGGAACACTCGACAGATATTTGAGGGATTGATCAATGAATATGATGTCAAACATGTGTTCAGTCATCAGGAAAGTGGAATACAATTGACTTATGAAATAGATAAAAGTCTAAAGACATTATTCACAGAACATGATATTGAGTGGTATGAATTTCAGCGAGATGGCATACAAAGAGGGATAAAAAATAGAAAGAACTGGGATAAGGCATGGCATGCCATGATGTATTCACCCATCATTGAAAATTCGTACACAAATGGAAAGATTCAGTCATGGAAACATGATCATTCTCTTCCACAAGATTTGCAGACGAAATTAAAGTCATATCCAAAGCAATTTCAACCGGCTGGAGAGAAATATGCTAGAGTGTATTTGCAGAGTTTTCTCAGTGAGCGAATCAATCATTATTCACGACATATTTCAAAGCCATTACAGAGTAGAATATCATGCAGTCGGCTTTCCCCATATCTTTCTTGGGGAAATATCAGCATACGGCAAGTCAATCATGCATTGAATGAACATGCGGGAATGGTGAAGCATGTGAGAAATCATGCAAATGTGCAATCAAGACTCAAGTGGCATTGTCATTTCATTCAAAAATTCGAGACGGATTGCACATATGAAACTCGCTGCATCAATCGAGCTTTTGAGCATGTATGGTCTGAAAAGAATGAAGAACTGATTGATGCTTGGAAGCGTGGCATGACAGGTTATCCATTGATTGATGCAGCAATGCGATGTGTGATAGCAAATGGTTGGATAAATTTTCGATTGCGTGCGATGCTTGTGTCATTTCTCACCCATCATTTGTTTCAAGATTGGAGACATGGTGTATATCATCTTGCGCAACAATTCCTGGATTATGAACCCGGCATACACTATACGCAATTTCAGATGCAGGCAGGATGTACGGGAGTAAATACCATACGCGTGTATAATCCAGTAATGAATAGTCAAAAACATGATTCTGATGCTGAGTTCATCAAGCAATGGTGTCC
>RGCF01000300.1 GCA_009919265.1 Bacteroidota bacterium
GGAGTCTATTTTTAAATTTTTTATCTTCTTGTTGTTGTTCATAGGGTTAGTAGAAAAAAGGCAGAATAAAATCATACCATAATATAAATAGTTTTGTAGATGTAAAGTTTTTGGTGTTTTATCAAGTATTTATAGAAAAATAAATAATTTAAAAATAATACTTGACATGGCAACTAACAGTAAAGTTTTCGTTTCTCCAGGTGTTTACACCTCTGAGGTTGACTTAAGTTTTGTCGCTCAAAGTGTCGGTGTAACAACACTGGGCATCGTGGGAGAAACATTGATAGGTCCGGCATTCGAGCCGATCTTTATTAGAAATTTTGATGAATTTCAAACAGTATTTGGGGGAACGTCTCCTGAGAAATTTATCAACACAACAATACCTAAATATGAGGCGGCTTATATCGCTAAAGCATATTTACAACAATCAAACCAATTGTTTGTAACAAGAATATTAGGTTTATCTGGTTATGATGCGGGACCTTCTTGGTCTGTAACAACTGTGGCAAATGTGGATCCATCAACAGTAGGTTTATGGTGTTTAAGTTCAGTCACAAGCACCGCAACTTGTGAAACAACTTGTGTAGATTATTATGATGAGGTATATTCAATCCCTTTCACTGGATGTAATAATGATATATCAACAATTTCATATCTTTCATCATTCCCTAGTGTAGTTCAGGATATTTTATACCAACAATATGAACAATTTAACGGAGGAACATCAACATTAGATGATAATATACGAAGTCTTATATTTGATGTAATCACCAGTTCTAACCCATTTGTTGCAGAAGATGAATTTATCTCTTACTTTGGTTCAATTCCAACAAATGATTATGACGTATTAACAAATGCAGGTTGGACCGCATCAACAAATGTGTTTGGTGTTCCTGCGGTTTCTTTAGATGATACTAATTTATTATCCCCATTGAATGATGCTTGGTATTACGCATTATTTAACACAACAGGAAATACTAATTATAGTGGTTATTCTTTCTTTACATATGTTTCAGGTTTGACTTTATCCCCTATCACAACAACAACAACGATAGTTCCATCTACAACGACTACAACTACTAATCCTTGTGTGACCCCTGTTCCAACAACAAGCACAACTACAACAACAACTTTACCTGTAAATTGTTACTCAGGTAATCTATTATTAAAACTTTATTATTATACAGGAACTTCTTACAGCGATTATGATAATGTTGTTGTAGGAACACTAAGATCAAGAGGTGTTGCAACTTATGTGAATTCTACTAACCCAGCGTATTCTGTAACAGGAATTACCGACGTTACATTGAACATGACAGGTCAATATTCGGCGGTTCTTAAAAATCCATATTCCACTTTTGGTGTTAATGTTGTTGATAAGTTTGGGACATCATATTTCTTCGAAACTTCTTTTAGCCAAAGTGATCCAGAATATTGGTCAAAAGTTTTTGGTGTAACTAATTTCCAAAAACCACGAATTGAGGTTCCAGTTTTTGCTGAAGAAAATTTCCAATCATGGTTGAACTATTCGTGGAGGAAAGGTTACATCAAAGGATTAAACCCCAATTTAATTTCATTAGATTCTGCACAAAGTGGGAATCCTGACTCAATTGGTTGGTATTTAGATAAATGGCAAACACCAAATTCACCATTTGTTGTTTCAGAATTAAGAGGTAATAAGGTATATGACTTATTTAGATTCTATACAATTTCTGATGGTGATGGAGCAAATACTTTAGTAAAAATATCTATTATCAATCAAACATATAGTAATCTTACGTTTGACGTATTGATTCGTGATTATTTTGATACAGATGCCAATCCAGTAGTATTGGAGAAATTTACAAACTGCACCATGGATCCGGGTCAAAATAACTTTATTGCCAACAAAATAGGAACTTTGGACGGTGAATATATGTTGAATTCTAAATACGTAATGGTTGAGATGTCAGAGGACGCACCGATAGATGCTTTACCATGTGGATTTAATGGCTTTAATTTTAGAAATTATGCAGGAGCTCAATCACCTTTCCCAATTATTAAAGGTAAATATGACTTCCCAGGTGAGGTTATTTACAACCCTCCATTTGGTTTATCATCAGGTAATGACAACGCTCTTGTTAGTCCAGGGGATAATGTTAGAAGAACTTACTTAGGTATTTCAAACTCTTATGGATGGGATCCGGCTTTCTTTGAGTATGTTGGTAAACGAAATCCAATTAACTCTTGTGATATTGAAGGTTTACCGTTCAATTATAGATCGGCAGGTTTCCACATGGACGTAAACGCAAGTGGTTTAACAATCGGACCTGAGTTCTCAACAAGTGGAGATCCAAGATTTATTTGTGGTAATTCTTCTTTCATTTCTGAACCTGAATTACCAACAAACGCATATTATAGATTGTTCGCTCGTAAATTCACTTTATTAGTTCAAGGTGGTTTTGATGGTTGGGACATCTATAGAGAATGGAGAACTAACGAAGATAGATTCCAAATTGGTAGAGCGGGTTATTTGAATGGTGCATGTCCATCAACAAGATACCCGAACGCTAAAGGTTGGGGAGCATTTAAAGAAATTTCTTTAGGTGATGGAACTCAAAACTTTGCAAATACTGACTACTACGCGTATCTTTTAGGACAACAAACTTTCGCAAACCCTGAAGCAACAAACATCAACGTGTTTGTAACCCCAGGTATCGATTATGTAAATAATAGTAATCTTGTGGAAGATGCGGTTCAAATGATCGAGTTCAACAGAGCGGATTCACTATATGTTTGCACAACACCTGATGTTGATTTATTCTCACCGGCTAACTCTGGAACTGATATATTTATCTACCCAACTGAGGCTGTTGATAATTTGGATAATACAGGAATTGACTCTAACTATACCGCAACTTACTATCCGTGGGTATTGACAAGAGATAGTGTAAATAACACTCAAATTTATATTCCACCGACAGCCGAAGTAACAAGAAACTTAGCGTTGACAGATAATATCGCATTCCCATGGTTCGCTGCAGCGGGTTACACTCGTGGTATTGTAAATTGTATCAAAGCTCGTAAGAAATTGACTCAAGAAGATAGAGACATTCTTTATGTTGGTAGAATCAACCCAATTGCAACTTTCTCAGATGTGGGAACCGTAATTTGGGGTAATAAAACTTTACAAGTAAGAGAATCGGCTCTCGATAGAATCAACGTTAGAAGATTGTTATTACAAGCTCGTAAATTGATTTCGGCAGTATCGGTAAGATTATTGTTTGAACAAAACGATGCACAAGTTAGACAAGACTTCTTAAATGCGGTCAATCCTATCTTAGATGCTATTAGACGAGATCGAGGTTTATATGACTTTAGAGTGACGGTTTCATCTGATCCTGAAGATATTGATAGAAATCAATTAACAGGTAAGATCTACATCAAACCTACAAGAGCTCTCGAATTTATAGACATCACGTTCTATATTACACCAACGGGAGCATCATTTGAAAATATATAAGTTGGTTTAAACAAAAAAAAAGGGGGGAGACGATGTT
>RGCF01000004.1 GCA_009919265.1 Bacteroidota bacterium
AAAATGGTTGAGAATTCGTCTCATTGTAAACTACCTTTATTGTGTAAATTGAGGACACTATTATGCTGCTTTGAGTCAAAATTACTGATAGTTTTTAGAATCACAAAACCTATCACAGAATAAAGTTACTTTCACATAACTTCTTTATTTTCAATGAAATTACTTCAACTTTCGCCACAGTTCCCATTTCCACTTTCAGATGGCGGGAAAATCAGTATTGTCAATATGACTAGGGCTTTGGTACAGCAGGGATGCGAAGTTGATGTATTGTGCCTCTCTAAACACTTGCCCTCAAAGGAGTTGATTGATGAGTTTCGCCTCTATACAGGGGCGCATTGCACATGTATAACCCATGATACAAGTAATTCGCCAATTGCCATTCTTCGATCTCTTTTTGACTTAAAAAACCCTCTCTATATGAGAAAACATCGATCCACGAACTATGAAATTGCTCTAATCAACTTGATACGAGAGCAGACATATGATGGAATTCTGTGTGATCATACAGCTATGGCTGAATACGGGTTAAAAGCTTCGCATATGTCACATATCCCTGTAGTGTTGCGAATGCACAATATTGAACATATTATTTGGGAACGATATGCAGATCGGTTTTCGAGTCTTGATCCAAGAAAGGTATTTATCTTGTCGCAAGCCCGCAAATTGAAACAAAAAGAAATAGAATATGCTTCACTCATGCAGCATTGTGCAATGATTACAGAACAAGATGTAGATATTCTTCATGAGTACAATCAACTCATCAAAGCAACATATGTACCTGTAGGGATAGACACAAAGAAATTTTATCCAAAAGAAAGAATTCAAACTGCTCCTCATACTTTGATTCATGCTACAACATATGATTGGGTGCATAATGTTGAAGCCATCGATTGGTTCATTAGTGAAGTCATGCCAACAATTCATAAAGAATATGCAGCTGAATTGCATTTGTTAGGAAAACACATGCCGGATAGATATCAAACGATGAAAGATATTGGCATTATCGGTAAAGGTTTTGTTGAAAACATGAATGATATGCTCAATAATGCATCGATTTATATTGCTCCTTTATTTGTTGGAGCAGGTATTCGGATTAAGATATTGGAAGCAATGTCAGCAGGATTACCTGTCATTGCAAGCAAGATTTCTGCTGAAGGGATTAAAGCAAATAGGGAAGATGGATTGATTGTTTGTAATGATGCAACTGAATTCATAAGGGAAATTTCATATCTCATACAGAATCCAGTTCAAGCACGCCTTTTAGGAGAAAAAGCAAGATCATTTATTCTTCAACACCATTCATGGGAAAGAAGCGCTGAACGAATGAAGGAATTGTTTCAACGGTAATTGCTACTTGATACTATTCTTCTTTATCAAAGCCAAAGCAATCCGTAATTCAGCATATTCATATCCATCACCAATCTCAGCACGAAAATGCTTCAATAAACCATAAGGCATTCGCTTATACAATGGCGAAAGATCACGAAGCAAATCTTTGGGAACAAGGTTCATACAATCAGCATGGTATCCGCATTCAATCAATTGTTCAACATGTTTGGAAATTGTTCCAATTGTTGCTTTTCGAGAATCAGCAATTTGGAACAATGAATATCCTTGTTGAATAAATGCCAATGTGGTTTTCACAGTCTGTGATAAATCGCGATCATCATATTCATTGAATGCAGTTAATGTTGCTATAAATGCTCCTCCATATACTTCACTTATGTTTTTGGGAACACCTATCAACGATACCAAGTCTTCCTCTGACTTAGGCTGGGCATCCATCATGAGTCTTAGCATACTATCAGAAAAGTATGAATGAATCATTGTGTCATGTTTCCCAAATTCAGCCCGTATTTTTTTTAGAGATTTTAGCAATGTTTCTTTTGGGGTAGAATGCAAAGTGATTTCTAATGATTGTACAGGTTCAGGTAATTCTCGTTCACCATATGATGTTAAATGCAGTACAGGATAATCTCCCGATCGTATTGAGATAAGACCTTTGTTGATCATATCGTCCAACGCTTCTCGGAGCAAGAATGATGCATGGCCTCGTAAGTGACCGAAAAACTTTGAACGTTTTAACGAATATTTTTTGACATTATTATCATGCGTATCTCCCATGATGCAAGCAAGAACTGTCTTTTTACCAAAATATCCATTGAGCTCTGCAACTTGACTTAGTAATGCAATGCGCAGTCCTTCATCTCGTGCATGTAAGGTTTCATCTAATGTGACATCTTTACGAAGACAAGAAGAACAAACTCCACAAGCAAGAAAATCAGATGATTCGTCACGGAAATAATCCAACAAAAAGCGTTGCTTGCATAGATCGGTGGTCATGAATTCTATCACGCTATCTAATTTAGATATAGCATGTTGATGACGTTTGTTCAACTGATCAACATCAATGGGAATATCATCCATGGGTACTCTTTGAAGCAATAATGTAATTCCTGGATGATGGGAAGATTGACCCATTTCAATAAATCCATTTGATGCAAATCTGGATAATGCCTCATGTACATAGACACTTTGCAAATGATGAACTCTAATCATTTTCTTCAAATCAAAAGGAACATGTCGAAGCATTGCTTCGGGTCCTATTGTTCTCAGCAAAGCCATCATAATTCCACGATCATGATTCTGCATGGAAACAATTCGTTGTTTCAATTCTTCACTTTGCATCAAAATGCGAATTGTCTGATTCGAAGTATTACTCCGACCAGTTGTGAGTATGGCATTTCGTTCCATTAATTGAAGAATCGTATTCACCTTTAATGCATGCAAGCCACAAGCATTTCCTATTTGCTCTTGAGTTAATAAGATTGGCTGAGTCATATAGCCATACATTGGTGTTTGTCCATACAGCACATTATACACTGAAAAAATATCATCCTTTTCAGGATAGGTGCAGGAAATGAAGAAATCCATCAAATCACGATCTTTTGCTGAATATAATACGATACATTCAGCATCATCTCCATTTCTTCCTGCTCTTCCTGATTCTTGATAATATGCCTCTAATGTAAGTGTGATATCGCAATGAATAATACAATCAACATTTGCCTTATCTACTCCCATCCCAAATGCATTTGTTGCAATAAGAATAGGAGAGTGCTCTTTTAAGAATTCGTCTTGAACCCTTTGCCTTTGTGAATCAGGCAAACCTGCATGATATGACAGTACTGGGATTGACTCTTGTTGTAGAGCTTTTGCATATTCTTCTACTCGTTTTCGAGATCCACAGTAGACTATCATAGCACCATTTGCTGTTTTTATACGCTTTTGTAGATAGGAAATCAACCATTTGGCTTTATTTTCAGATCTAACTACTTGATAATGCAAGTTATTACGATAGAAACCTCCTACATGGACATATGGGGAGCGCAAAACTAACTGATTAATGATGTCCTGTTGGACTTCCGGAGTAGCTGTTGCAGTTAAAGCCATTCTTGGAGGTTGTTGTTGAAGTTCCTGCAATGCCGTTGAAATAGCGGTATAAGCAGGTCTAAAATCATGTCCCCATTCAGAAATGCAATGTGCTTCATCAACGGCGATAAATGATAGGGAAATGGACTGCAAAAAGGCAATGAATTGGGGGTTTTGAAGCCTTTCAGGGGAGATATACAACAATTTTATACGATTCTGCTGTACCTCTTGTAAGATGGCTTGTTGATCTTGTAATGAAATAGAACTATTGATTAAAGCAGCTGGAATTTTTCTTTTGATCAAGGCATCAACTTGATCTTTCATAAGTGCTATCAAGGGCGAAATTATGAGGGCTGTTCCTGGCAATAAAAGGGCAGGAATTTGATAACATAATGATTTTCCACCACCGGTTGGCATGATAACAAGTGCATCTTTTCCATGTACAATATGCTCTATGATTTCTAACTGTCCACGACGAAAAGCATCATATCCATAATACTGTTGAAGTATTGAAATTGCCTTACTATGTAGATTTGATGCGCTCACTGGGGGATATTCCAAATGTACCTTACTTTACATAATGCAAATTATATTGCATATTTATTGAATTGTTTATAGATGATATTGTATGCAATGTATGGGTTTTAATCAAGGTATATTTCACTGCAAATCTTACCTGATTAGTGCACTTTCTATCGTTCTGACTCAGGTTTTGTGAGCCAGAATGTTTGCATTTTTCCTCGTCCTTTTAACTCAATTTCGCCTCGATTTGTGCAATGAAACTTGGGTATATCAGCTACTAATTGTTGAACAATATCACTTATTTGGATTCGGTTTGGTTCTGATGTTTGTTCGAGTCTACTTGCGATATTAACTGTATCACCCCATACATCATAGGTAAACCTTTGTTTCCCAATGACACCGGCAACAACAGGCCCTACATGAATACCAATTCTCACAGTGAAAGGTTTTGTACCCAATGTCCAGTCGACACTTTTGTCAATGACCTCAAGTGCAAAAGATAGTATGTTCTCGACATGGTCTGAATCTTGATTTGGAAGGCTGGCAACTGCCATATAGGCATCGCCAAGTGTTTTGATCTTCTCTATATTATGCTCTATTGCTAATTGATCAATGTCACTAAATATGTTGTTTAAACTATTCAACAATTCATTAGGGGTAAGATTACGTGCAATGTCAGTGAATTGAACAATATCCATGAAAAATACAGAAACAGATTCAGCAGATTCAGCTATAAGTGTTTGACCATTAAGTATTCTGTTTGCTATTTGAGCAGGAAGGATAGTATGAAGTAATTTCTCTTGTTCTTTGTACTTTACTTCTTGCAATTGTCTTTCATGATCTTCTTTCCCTTTTTGTTGGAGAATTTCAAAAGCCTGGATTTTTGATTGCACTTCTGCATTCAACACTTCTTGTTGAAGTGTATGGAATTCTTTGTAAACCCTCGAATGCTCCATCCAGCGTTCTTGTTTCTCTAAAAGTAAAGCATAATCCTCTAATGATTGAAATGCATAATCTTTTATACCTAAGTGTTTAAATATTTCAATTGCTTTACAAAGATATATTTCAGCGAGTTTATCATCTTTATAGGGATTTTTAGATGCATGGTAATATGTAGAAAAAGCTTTATATAATAAACCCTGTATTGGGTTAGTGTTTTCTTCGTTAACCCTTTCATTTGAAAGATGCAGATATTCTTTTGCTTGATCATAGTCTTGTATAGAAATATATGTTTCTACAATATCAATATATGTCTCTACTATTCTTGAATCATCATTTACGGAAAAGAAATATGGTAAGACTTCTTTAAGCATTATTATTTTTTGATCATTATCTGTTATAACTTTTGATAATAAAAGCTTCCCTATGGCAATCCCTGCGGTGTGATTATTTTGAATTTGATACTCTAACCCTTTTCTATAATATTCTTCAGCTTTTATTTTTTCACCCAGATTCATATAGCATAATCCAATATTGATATAGCTATTACCGATTAAATTATATATCTGATGCTCTTCTCTAATACTTTTTGCTAAAGTGTGGTAATGAAGTTGTAGTGAGAAATTACCAATAATACCATAAGTCACTCCTATACTTTCAATGCAGACTGCATAATCACCATATGTCTTTAATTGTAATGCATATTCTCCAGCTTTTTCATATTCTACTATTGCATCTTGATATTCGGTCAATAGATTACAGATTCTACCTCTGAAGCTATGTACTAAATGAAATAATTCCTTGTCATTGAGAACATCTAATATGTGAAGACTATCAAGAAGCTTCAACATATTTTTTGTAGATTTATTTTTTGTAAAATACACTTCAGATTTCAACAAATACTGGTTGAAATCTATATATGATCTATTACACGCCGTCAATTGGAGTATTTGAAAAAGGATGTGCTCAATATCATCATTATTGTTACTTGCAATGAAGATTGTATATAAATCTTTTATTATCTCTTCAAATAATTGCAATAACTTTGGTGATAATTTTAATATGATTTCTGTGTTCAGTACATTTATAGAGAATTGTAGTATATGAATTGGTTCAACTTGCTCGAAGATTCTAGTCAACTGACTATGCAGAATAGTCTCTTCTACATTATGTAACATAAAGTTTAGATATACATCATTAAAATGTTCTACTAAAATTGCTTGATCTTTATTTTCTAAAGCAGTATCTATAATTTTAGCAATAGCAAGTGACATTGTTTTAATCCTTTTTTACAGAAAACATCTTTGAAGGATTTATTCCGACCAAGTATCGTTGATCAAGTAAAGTGTAATTTGAGTTTAGTAAATTAATATATCCAGGTAATGTATAATTGCGTGCATTGCAAATATAGACTTGATCATGAACAATTCCGATTCGATACCATTGTTCGTTGGAATTATTGTTATACACTGTATCTATTTTGCTAAAATCGGGCGATAATGCAATAATTTTGGTTCCTTCCAAACAAATCAATCTATTTTGATGGAAAATTGGCTTTCCTATATACTTCCCTTTTATTTGCGCTACATTGTTTGATTGAAGATCAAATAATTGCAAACCTCCAACAGAATCAGGTTCTGTAGTGAGATGAGCATATTGTACAATCGCATGTAAATTTTGATAACAGACATTCTGTGGATTGATCCCTGTCTTTGTAAAAACATATGTCTTTGAATTCAAATCATAAATTGTAATCGTCGAGGCATTTGTTTCGTTTTTTCGAAAAATACCATACCCCGAATTACAAATTATTATTTTTCCATCTCCATATGCTATACCATCAGGAGCACAAAGTCCTGGAATCGACAATGAATCCAATATCATTGAGTTGTGATTCAATATATAGACTTTATCAGCATATAAATCTGTTAAGGCTAGAACAGAATCATTAATGACACAAGCTTGCTTGATGAAATGTCCCTCACCTTTCATCTGAATAGAATGTAGTAGCTTCCCTACTTTATCAATCTTTATTATTTCATTACTTGTAGAGACGATAAGTATAAATATTGAATCATTGACTTTTAACATATCATTCGCTGTATCACCCAACCGTCTATTATTGCTACATCTAAATATTTCTTTTGCAATACCATTCCCTATTCCCCATAGAGAAGCATTGTCATATCCATACATCCCTTCACACAGTACCAAATATTCAATGCCAGGTACTTCAAAACATTCCTCTTGAACAGGTGTAACCTCAGAACAAGAAAAGAAGAATAGTATAGAGATGAAATATATAATCGTATTCATAGAAAAAAAAAGGTGCACCAAATGGCACACCTTTGACCTTGATTTTCGATAAATCAGGAGAAGTAGTCCATTGATTCGGAGAGATAAGGATCATTATGAGCCAAACCACTTACTGCATTCATTCGTTTTGCGGTAAAGAATAATAAGAGCCCCATAAAGAATAAAACACATCCTGCCGCTGCAACGAGAGCCATAATATCAAAATGATGAATGCCATGATGTCTGAAGCCAGGTATGATAATCCAAGACAAATCAATAAAATGAGCAAAGAGCAAAATAAATGCAGCTAACTTCAAAACAAATTGATTGCGTTTTACATCTTGACGAAGAAGTAATGCAAATGGAACGATAAAGTGCAGGACAAGTGAACTCCATCCTAAAAGTTGCCAACCGTCTTTTGTCCTATCGATATAATAGAATGTTTCTTCAGGTAGATTACTATACCATATCAAAAAATACTGAGAGAAATGGATATAAGTCCAAAAGATGGTAAATGCAAACATCAATTTACCTAAATCATGCATATGTTCTTTTGAAATATAACCCTTCAATTCACCGGTATTCATTACAGACATGACAAGCAATGCAAGCACTGACAGTGTTGAAACAAAATTTCCTGCAAAGTAATAGACACCAAATATAGTACTAAACCAATGTGGTTCAAGTGCCATCATTAAGTCAAAAGCTGCAAATGTAATGGTTAATGCATATCCCAATACGAATGGTGCACTACGCTTATAGTTCTTGACTGTAGGGGTATAGTCCCCTTCCAAGGAATCTTGTTTAATTGAATTTCCTACGATATATCTGTGCATCCAAAACCAAAAGAGGCAATAACCGATAATTCTTACAATGAAGAACGGGGTATTTGTATATGGTGCTTTCGATGGAATATCTTCAATACCATGAAAAAAACTATTTCTAAAAATGAGAATTGGAAGCAAAATGAGTAATGCAAATTGTGCAAACCAACCCATCATTTCTGGTATACGGCGTAATGAAGCACTCCAACCTGCGCGGACCAAAAATTGCAATGCTGAAAAGAATAATGCTGTAACGCTAATGCCAACTACATACATAGCTCCTACGAGATATGCAGGTAGCATTGCAGCTTGATTGAGTGCAATACCAGCAATTGCAAGAATAAGGCCGGCACCGATGCAAATCATTGCCGTTTTATTGACATTACCTTGAAAAGCACTACCACTTAGATTGACGGGGTTCATAATTCCTCTATGGGCTTATAAGTCTTCGAAAGTTCTTTTGATTATTTCACTACACCGAGTTTTTGCATTTCTCTGACATAATGAACTATGCTCCAACGATCATTTGGTTTTATTTTATCAGCATAACCGTTCATGACATTCTGACCTGCAGAGATGATATGAAACAAATGCGCGTCAGATTTAGCTTTAGTAACTGCATCACGGAGATTAGGAGGATTCTGAAATCCTCTTTTCACCACAGTACCATTGCCTTGGCCATCATAATTATGGCAAGGAGTACAAAACGCTTCAAAACGGTTTTTCCCTCTTGATAATATATACTGTCTTTGCTCAGGACTTGATATATCAAGTGGATTAGTACCATTGACTGAATCTGCTTTTTGAAAATCTGGTTTATCTAATGGATAAGAAGTACCTTCCATAGGAACAGTATTTGGAATGGGATCTCGACCACTTTTACGGTCTACATAAAAAGATGAACCTACTTGTGGTTTTACTTTGAATTGATCATCCATATCTTTTATGACCATGATTGGAGGATCTTCTGAAAACCAAGTGATTGAACCACTGAGCACGCCAATGACAAATGCAACTGCGGCTAATCCAATTACAACTTTTAGATAGAATCCAAAACCTTTGGTATTTGTTTGTTGTTCCATTGTTGGCAGATCCTCTTAAGCTTCAATGCGACGCACATTAGCGGCGCCGATTTCATTCATAAATTTTTCAGTGGTTTCAAGTGAAAATCGATTGTCAGATGAAAAGATGCTCAATACAAATGTATCATCAACAGCTCTTTTAAATCCTTCATCATCTTGTAGATCAGAATACCATTTTGGTAGACCGCACAAAAACCACAATCCAAAGAATGTTGACAATGCAGTAAGTAATACTGTCAACTCAAACATAACAGGAATACTAAATTGAAATGCGAATAATGGTTTACCACCAATATTCAATTTATAATCAACTGATCCAGTCCACCAAATCAGGAAGATTGCATTTGCCAAGCCAAATATTCCACCTGCAAAGGATACATATGGGAGTATGGTTCTCTTAATTCCCATCGCTTTATCCAATCCATGTACAGGATAAGGGGTATAAATGTCAAAGTCTGTATATCCACTTTGATGAACTTTTGATGCAGCATCCATGATCTTGTTTGGGTCGGTAAAGTTACCGAGTACTGCTACGATTTTCTTTTCACTCATTGTATGATCTCTAACGTTCTGATTGACTAAGATTAATGATGCTCATCACCATGATGAGATGGTTGTGAGCCTGGCATGACGCCTTTGATCTCTGAAATTGCAATAACCGGCAAATATTTAGAGAACAATAAGAACAGTGTTAAGAATAAACCAATTGTTCCTACAAAGATCCCGATCTCAACTATTGTTGGCGTGTAATAACTCCAACTTGAAGGAAGGAAGTCATGATGCAAAGAAGTTGAGATAATTGTAAATCGCTCGAACCACATTCCAATATTTACAAATATTGAGATGATGAACATCAATGGAATATTTCTTCTAGCTTTTTTGAACCAATAGACTTGGGGAGATAAAACATTGCATGAAACCATTGACCAATATGCCCACCAGTATTCACCAAATGCTCTATTGATAAATACAGTACGCTCATATTCACTTCCGGAATACCACGCGATGAAAAATTCCATCGAATAAGCATATCCAACCATCATTCCTGTAGCAAGGATGATTTTATTCATGTTTTCAAGATGCTTGAGCGTAATAAATTCTTTCAATCCTAAAATTTCTCTTGCAATGACTAAGAGTGTCATAACCATTGCAAATCCGGAAAAGATAGCACCAGCAACGAAATATGGAGGGAAAATTGTTGTATGCCATCCTGGCAATACAGAAGTTGCAAAGTCCATGGAAACAATGGTGTGCACAGACAAAACGAGTGGAGTCGATAAACCAGCCAAAATCATATATGCAATTTCATAGTGATGCCAGTTACGCATTGAACCGGTCCATCCCAAACTGAAAAATGTATACATCCTTTTTGCTATCTTCCCTTTTACGAAATTTCTTACGGTAGCAAGATCGGGCACCAAACCCATGAACCAAAATAATGCAGAAACTGTCAAATATGTAGAAACAGCAAATACATCCCATACAAGAGGCGAACGGAAGTTAACCCACATTTGCATTTGATTTGGATATGGTGTTAACCAATAAGCAAGCCATGGACGACCAGTATGAATAACGGGGAAAATACCGGCACATAATACTGCGAAGATTGTCATAGCTTCTGCAGATCTATTAATTGCAGTACGCCATTTTTGACGGAACAAATAAAGAATCGCTGAAATCAATGTACCTGCATGACCAATACCAATCCAAAAAACGAAATTGGTGATGTCCCATGCCCAACCAATAGTATTGTTTGAGCCCCATACGCCAATACCAGTCAAGACTGTCTCCCCTATCGCACCAAATCCTGCTCCAGCAATGGAAGCACAAAGCAATACTGCTAACCAATACTTGAGATTTGGTTTACCTTCGATAATGCCCGCAATTTTTGCAGTTACATCATGAAGAGTGGGGTTTCCAAGAATGAGCGGTTCACGCATTGGTTCTTCAATGGGATACGGATTGCCTTGATAAGCTGTAGCATCAAGATGCTCAACAACATTTCTTGGGGCCGTCTTTGTGACAGTTTCAACCGACATACTGATTTTCCTGCTTTATAATATCTTTTATACTTTCGGTAATTGTTCTGTATTGCGCACTTTCACGAGATATGTAATTGAAGGACGTACATTGAGTTCACTGAGAACTTTATATGCACCATTCTTTTCTTTATACTCTTGTGAATGATTACCACGATTTGCAT
The DNA here is from genome assembly GCA_009919265.1 of Bacteroidota bacterium. Taxonomy (GTDB): domain Bacteria; phylum Bacteroidota; class Ignavibacteria; order Kapaibacteriales; family UBA961; genus UBA961. The sequence goes on from RGCF01000004.1 coordinate 11,298, forward strand.
TAGCTACTTTTGACACTGCGCTATTTGGATCATTTGCATTGCCAAAATATATTGCACCAGCTGGGCATGCCTGTTGACATGCAGTGATAACATCACCGTCATGTACTCTTGAATGTCCTTGGTCTTTTGCATGCATTTTGGCTTCATTCAGTCTTTGTACACAGAATGTACATTTCTCCATCACTCCACGCATACGGACAGAAACATCTGGATTAAATGCCATATCTAGTGGTGTCTTTTTATCTTTATGCCAATTAAGGAAGTTGAAGCGACGAACTTTGTATGGGCAATTGTTCAAACAATATCTCGTACCCACACAGCGATTATATGTCATTTCATTAAGTCCTTCAGGACTATGTGTAGTTGCTGCAACAGGACATACATTTTCACAAGGTGCATTTTCGCAATGTTGACATAGCATTGGTTGGAATACTGTTGTCACATTACCCGAAGCATCTTCACGATAATATCTATCAATTCTAATCCAATGCATTTCACGACTATTGGCAACATATTTTTTACCAACAGTTGGGATATTATTTTCTGCCTGACATGCAACAACACATGCACTACAACCCGTGCAAGCACTTAGGTCTATTGCCATTGCCCAACGATGTCCGCTATATTGGAAACCGTCAACAATGCTCAACGTATCAGCAATGTGATGTCCATCATGACCATGCTCTTCATGTGCCGCACTTTTTGCTGCTGCTAATGATGCAAGAGTGATGTATCCTTCTTGGACACCTAGGATATCTTTTGTTCTTTCTTTCCATTCATTGTCAAATGGACTTGGCTTATCATAACGCTCAATGGCATGATGTCCTTGTGTTGTCGCTATCTTTTCAGTTCTGCCAACTTTTTCTGCTTTTACAGGAACATAGTATCCTGCACCAGATGAAAGAATCGAATAAACATTTGCACCAACACCAGAAAGTACTTTGCCACCTGCAGTTCTTCCATAACCAAGGGATACAGCAATGACATCTTTACTCATACCGGGTTGAATAAAGACTGGTAATTCTATGCTTCCACCTGTTGTAGATAATCGAATAACTTCACCTTGAACAGCGCCCAATGATTCAGCTGTTTGCTTATTCATCATTGCAACATTACCCCAAGTAGCTTTCGTTATTGGATCTGGTAATTCTTGCAACCATGAATTATTTGCCTGTGAACCATCAAGCATTGTATATGATGGTGAAATTGAAAGAGTAAGACCAGCAGGAACAGAATAACTCTGCATTGCTCCCAAGCCAGAAGCTGATCCAATTTCATTAGAGATTACTTTTTGCGAGACACCATCACGCAATAACTGTTCCCATGCATTCTTTGATGCAAAATCAGATTGGCTTTTGCGAATAAAATCATAGAATGTTGGAGTATCTGCAAAACTTGATGCATTGATATAATTCGCAACAAGAATGATGAAGTCTTGCGAAGAAATAGCACTTTGATTTAGTGGTGCAATGATTGGTTGTTGGATGGAATACCCTCCATCAAAATTTAATGCATCGCCCCAAGATTCTAAATAGTGCGTTGTAGGAACTGAAACAGAGCAGAGTGTTTGAGCTGTTTCATGATCAGCTACGGAAAGAGCCGCTGAAAAATCAACTTGTTCTGATAGTAATTTTTTCAATTCAGAATCTGCACAATATTCAGGATTGGTATCTACATAAACAATTGAACCAATTTCCTTATTCTTCAAAGATGCTCTAAATGCAGAAAGTGAGGCTGAAACATCACTACTATTGTAAAGTCTGTGATTGAGATTAATTGGTTTCCCTTCACCAACTGAACCAAGTGCTTGATTAATCATTTGTCCATAAGCATTTGCTTTTTGGCTTAAATGAGAACCTATCATAACGATACCATTTTTGGAATCAAGCAAAGCTTTAGCAGTTTTTGTCACAGCTTCATTTGAAATAGGTGTCAAACCAGAAGGAAGCGAAATACCCTTAGCTGTATATACTTGTGCAAGAATTCCAGCGATAACAGATTCATGTTCAGAAGGTTGTATAGCGAATCTATGATCAGCATTTGCACCTGTAAGACTAAATCCAGCTTCGATAGATATCAAAGCATTCATGGTTGGTTGTTCGGTAGTTGGCTTACGATTGGCTGAGAATCCAGCAGTATGATATACTGAATGTTTATCGGTACCTAAGAAATCATGATCGATAGAAACAATGGTATCAGCCTTTGACAAATCTGGAACAAGTTCTGCATTAACACCAAACACAGCTTCATTTGCAAGAGCAGCATTTGAAAGTAATGTTGGGAATGTAATGACAGAAATTCCAGAAATGACAGATGTAAGTTGATTGCATAATGCTACATATGCTGGTGAACAATGTTCATCAATAAGAAACACTGCTTTTTTACCAGCTGCAATTGATGTTTTAATTGATTGAGCAATTGTATTTGCAGCATTATTGATACTGGAATCACCACCATTTACTCTTGGTCGACGAATTCTATCTGGATCATAAAGTGAAAGCAATGTCCCTTGTACAAATGCAGAACTTCTTCCAAGAGATGCACCATGTTTTGGGTTACCATCAATCTTGATTGGTCTTCCTTCTCTCGTTTTGATAACCAAGCCAATGGCTGCATTTTTATGCTGATATACCGATGTATAATAATTCGGTAAACCGGGGATCAAATATTCAGTAGGATTGGTTGATGCAACCAATTTATGTTCGGGCCTACGGCAACTTGCTGCTGCCATAGCCATCGAAGCCGAGAGAACCGTCATGAATGTACGGCGATTTACTCCGGCATCTAGTAGTGTAGATTCCGAATCACCTTGGAATTCCTGACCATTCATATCTACTGTTGGATTGTCTATTTCACCATAGTGGCGAAAGTACTGTGAATCGTCTCGGTTTGACATTGCTAATTGCTTCTATTATTGATTGTGTAATTCGTAAAGTATCAATGATGACATGAGGAACAATTCTCAGGTCCATATTGTGCATGCTTTGGAGCCAACATACCGGCAACCATAGGTTTCGGTAAATCAGCAGTTTCAACCATACCATAGTGTGGTGAAACTATTTCACGCATCTTCGCTAATGTTGCTTTCGCATTTGGATCATATGAGTTAGCCTTCACACCAATAAATTTATCGATGGAAGACCTATTCTCATAATCATAACTGTAAATACCGGAAATGGGTCGTGCAGGTACAATGAACTTTTCAGGATTTCTATGACAATCCAAACACCAACCCATTGATAATGGTTTGTATTGAGATATTACACCCATAGTTTCAACTGGACCATGACATGATTTACAATCAATCTGCGCACGGATATGTCTGCTATGATTGAAATGGACATAGTCAGGCACTTTATGAATGCGTACCCATTCGATAGGTTGATTCTTCTCATATGCTGTTCGAATCAATTCCAAGGGACCGGGATTTCCTCGCTCATTTTCTAGTTGCATCGGCAAGACATGACAATTCATACATGTACTTGTTGTGGGAACAGGAGAATGGGCAGATACCTCGGCCTGTGCATGACAATACATACACTTAATGCCAAGGCCCTTCATTTCAACTCCATTGTGAGATATGTTTTCCTCACTAGCATGAAGTTTATGGGAGAAAGGGATGGGCTGTACAGGACGATAACCTACATCGGTCACTTTATTGTTTTGCCCAAAAATGACAATCAAAGCAAGTGTAAGGACAGTGCCAAGCACTCCAATTGCAATTCCTTTGATTTTTTTGTCTGTAGCTTTGTTGAACATTGAAAAAACTCACAAAGAGAGATATATTCACAAATCAGTGTTTCTATTTTTTTTTGCTGAATAAGCTATTCGAAGCGTAATAACAGCAACTGTTGCTAATGGCATCAGGAGCATAAACAATACACTCCATGAATAACTTTCGCCAATACTTGCACCGGTAGAACCGGGGGTATACGCATCTTTGCAATTGGGACATGCTAATAATTGTCCTGCCATAGTCATTGCAAAGGTTAGTGTCAATAATGCAGCTTTTCTCATTGTACCTTTTTCAAGATTGATTGTAATGAATCAATTTGTTTACGATCAAGTGCATCAAAGTATCCTCTGATGCGTGATAATGAATCAACTAAAATCAGTCGAGCTGTATGATTTTGTGGATTCTCTGCATAACCTATCAACATACCATTCATGAATTGTTCAAGAATGGTGTCATTGTGCATTCGAACAAATAACCATCGTTTATCTGTAAATCCCATTAATTGCCTATGATTTCTCATAGTCGAGGGAACATCCGTATTAGGATCAACTGTTACAGAAACAAATCTCAGTTTATCGCTGCCATTCTTTTTCACTATCGCATGTTTGACTGCATTAAGTTTGGGGCATATATCCCCACATGAAGAAAAAAAGAAACTGACTAGACAAATCTTATTCTTCAGCATTGCAGCATTCACAATAGAATCCATATCAGAGGTCGCTGAAAATTCAGGAAGTTTCCCGTATATGGTTAGTGATGCGAAAGGATCACTTGATTGCTTCTGCGTTTTGTTCGATTGTACACAAGAGATGAGAAAGAACGAAGTCAACAAAATCATTAAGCAAGATCTTGTTTCAGATGTAAACATCTTATGGTCCTAAAACATTAAGAGCAAATGTCAAGACGAAAAACAAAAAGATCGGTACAAAGACAAATGCTCGTATGAATTTATTGTCAAACTTTAAATGCATAAAGATGTAAAACACCATGAATGCTTTCACAACTGCAATCAATAAACCAATTGCAATATGCAATGTATTGCCAGCCTCTCCCCAACTTTTGGGAACCCAATCTAATGCGGCAACCCATGTGAGGACTGTCAAAACAAATAAGGCTGTCGCAACTCTGATATAAGAACCAAACATTGCATTCGAATCAGGATGATGTTCACTCATACCTAGGGCTCCTTAATGCGACGGGAAAATAAGATACAATACCGGAAAGAGGAAAATCCAAACTAGATCGACAAAGTGCCAATACAAGCCCAATGTTTCAACTTTCACAGGATGATTATATCCTTTTTTGGTAAATGCTTTTATGAACATGAATGTCATTGGAATCATTCCAGCAATGACGTGGATTGCGTGGAAACCAGTCATCAAAAAGTAGAATGAGAAAAAGACATTTGTCCAAGGAAAAATATGATGTCCAAACTTCGTAGAATATTCGATTGTTTTCACAATCAAAAATCCGAAACCACACATGATGGTCAAACCAAGAAACAACTTAAATTTCCCGGTATTCCCTTTCTCAAGATTCAATATTGACAATGCCATTGTCAATGAAGAACCAATAAGAATAAATGTATTCAAAAGTGCAAGGGCCTTATTCAACTCTCCGGCTGAATGTGAGAATAATTCCAAATTGGAATTTCTCAAAACAATGAATGCACCAAAAAAGCCGGTGAAAAACATGATTTCAGAAGCAAGAAAGATCCACATGGCTAATTTTCCGTGTGGGACTTTGCTTACTGGTTCATGTGCAAGTGATAATCCAGATGACATTGTGTTTACAGTTGTTTATTGACAAACACTAACAAAAATATTCCTGACAAATACGCATAGGAAGCATACAATTGCAGTTTGGCATTCTTCCCGTCTTGCTGCCTTAAAAATGTAATACATGCATATAGAAAGAATAATGACAATAGTATAGATCCTATTCCGAATACGAAACCAAGTGGTGCATAATACCACATCAAACATGCAACTATGCCTCCAAGGAGTGCATAAGCTACTGACAGAAAAGCAATGTTCTTACCGGTTGAATCTCCACCTTCAGTATGCATTTTAAAACCCGCTTGTTCATAATCAACTCGATATATCCAAGCCAAAGCTAAAAAATGTGGTATCTGCCAAAAAAGCAAGACAAGAAAGAGTAAAACACCCGGAATGGCGATGTCATTCGTGCATGCAGTCCAACCACCTAATGCAGGTAAAGCACCTGGCAATGTTCCTGCATATAATGACAATTTTGTCTTCCTTTTCAATGGTGTATAGAAATACACATAAGATAGAATTGTCAAAACAGAAAGAACTGCGGTTAATGCATTTACCCAGACAAATAGTGTCATGACACCAATCAAAGAAAGCAAAACACCAAAAAGAGTCGCCTCTTTTTTCGAAACAATTCCTGAAGGAAGCGCTCTGTTTGCTGTTCTTTTCATGGATTTGTCAAATTGCATTTCCATGACATTATTCAATACACAACTACCTGAAGATGTAAGTGCAGTTCCAATCATTGCAAACAGAAATGGCTGAAGTAATGACATAGATGAAACAAACACTTCAAAATGTGTATCTATTGCTAGATAATACCCTGTTGCTGCCGTTAAGACAATCATTCGGGTAATTCCTGGTTTCGTTAATTCAAAGTACGCTTGTAATCTATTAACCTGATGATCTGTATCTGAGTTAGCCACGGTAATACCGCTAAATGGTGAACAGTAATCAGGTCATCCTAATCTTATGCATGCTGATTTGCGTGCGAATCCTTTGCTACAACTTCTTCTGGTTGACCTTGCGGTTCTTCCCATTGTGGGTAGAAATCAGTAGTTCTACCTGGAAGTGAAAATTCATAAGGGCCACGATATACACGAATATCAGTATCAAAATTTCCATGTCCTGGATGAGCAGGTGCTGCCCATTCCAATGTATTGGCTTGCCAAGGATTTCTTGGAGCAGCCTTACCATATTTCAAAGACCAGAAAATATTGAAGATTAGAATGAGCTGAGAAAAACCAAGAATGATTGCAGCAAACGTGATGAACTGATTCATCGGTTGAAACTGTTGCAAGAATTCATAGATATATGGATTGTAAATTCTTCTCATATGTCCACCAACACCCAAGATGTGCATCGGATAGAATGTGAGATTAAAGAAAACAAATGACCAATAAAAATGTTTACGACCCAAACTTTCATTGAGCATCTTTCCATACATTTTTGGGAACCAATAATATATGCCTGCAAAGATTGCAAACAAAGCACCGCCAAATAGTACATAATGAATGTGCGCAACAATGAAATATGTATCGTGAATGTAAATATCAACAGGCGCAGATGCCATAAACACACCGCTCAATCCACCAATGATGAATGTTGCAATGAATGCCAAGGCATTGAGATTTGCAGCAGTGAAACGAATATCACCTCTCCAAATAGTACCAAGCCAATTGAAAATTTTGATTGCAGAGGGAACAGCAATAACAATTGTCGACAACATGAATGTTGTACCAAGCAATGGATTCATTCCTGATTGGAACATGTGATGCCCCCAAACAATAAAGCCAAGGAAAGCAATACCCATGATTGCAAAAATCATAGCTTTATAACCATAGATAGGTTTGCGAGCAAATGTTGCGAGAACATCAGAAACTATTCCCATTCCAGGAAGAATCATGATATACACAGCTGGGTGAGAATAGAACCAAAAGAGATGTTGCCAAAGTATTGGTTGACCACCGCCACCAAGCAATTGTTTATGCTCAAGGAGTTCATTTCCCTTCTGAACAAATGCACCGGTCAATACAGAGTTGTCTGGTGCCCCAACAAGCAAATTGTCAGGCATGAAAAATGAAGTATGTAAATATTGATCTGCCAATTGCATTGAAATTGCAGCAGCCAATACTGGTGTACCTAATGTAATAAGAATTGCAGTGATGAATAATGCCCAAACAGTCAATGGCATTTGGAAAAACTGCATCCCTTTTGCTCTTTTATTCACAATTGTAGCAAGATAGTTTGTTGCACCCATGATGGATGAAAAACCAATCAAGAACAATGAGATTAACCATGTTGTTTGACCAGCACCACTTGAAGGCCCAAGAGGTGGATATCCAGTCCATCCAGCAGCTGCTGCACCTGAATCAAAAAAGAATCCAGAAAGCAGAATCAACCCTGCAGGTGGCACTAACCAGAATGAGAACATATTCAATCTTGGTAATGCCATATCATCTGTACCAATCATCAATGGAATACAGAAATTTCCAAACATCCCAACAGCGAGTGGAATGATGACATAAAAAATCATCACAGTGCCGTGAAGAGACAATAACTGCGTATAAAAGTTGGCAGTGACCGCACCGTCGGAAACCCATGTATCAGGAAGTATATTTCCTATCAATGGAATTGCCTCACCGGGATAAGCCAATTGCCAGCGAATGAGCAAAGCAAAAAGACCACCTACAAAAAGGAACAATAGCGAAGCAAGCATGAATTGCTTTGCAATGACTTTATGGTCGGTTGAGAAAACGTATTTTCTTATGAACGAGACATCGTGATGATGAGCATGATCTCCATGTGCATCGTGTCCGTGTGCTTCATGTGCATGAGCGATTGCCGTTTGCATATGTACCACCAATTCTATTCGTTAATTATTAATTTTTCTTAGTTGTAGTTGAATCAGGTGCTACTGCCAAAGCTGCAGATGAATCTGCAACAGGTGCTGTTGCTGGCTTTGTAAGTTTATACTGCTGATCAAGCCATGCATCATAATCTTGCTGTGAATCCATGATGAGCAAGCCACGCATATTGTAATGACCTGAACCACAAAGCTCTGCACAAGCAATTTCATATCTGCCAGCCTTCGTTCCATTAAACCACACCTTGATCCACTGACCTGGCACAGCATCTTGCTTTACCCTAAAATTGGGCAAAAAGAAACTATGCAAAACATCATTTGAAGAAAGATTTACCAAGACATTTTTGTTAATTGGTAAATGTACTTCAACCGGTCTTGCACCACCAGGACTGATGATAACCATATCATCTTTTCCATTTGCATCATTCGAATCAATACCGAATGGATTGGCACTACTAATTTGATTACGATCTTTATTGCCAAAAACTCCATCGGGACCTGGATAACGGAACTGCCAACCGAATCCTGATTGATAACCCAAGACATCGATCGTTACATCAGGATTAGGCACCCTATATGCAGACTTTGATCTAGTCCAAGCATCATCACTCCATAAGCCGATACCGGCAAAAAGAAATGTAGGCAATAATGTCCATGTAAATTCCATGAGATTATTGCCATGATAATGGTATGCTTTTCTTCCCTCTTGATGCCTGTATATAATGATAAAGGCAATCAAAATTCCATACGTGATGAAGAAAATTGCAACTGAGGCATAATATATCATCGCGAACAATTCATCGAGTTCGCTTCCAAATGTGCTGACATTTTCAGGAAAAAACGTGAGCATGTCTTTTGTTGCCCACTCCATCGCTTTCGAAACATCAAAACTCATTGTGATATGCCATTAAACGGTTAATGATATGTATCAATTCAGTTCAGCTTCTGTATAAGCTGAGGTTTTACTCATTGTTTTTTCTCGAACAGCCTTAACATCTTCAGGCTTGACAGGGCTTGCGGAATTTCCCCAACTTGATCGCACATAACTGAGTACATCAGAAATTTCTTGATCGGTTAATTGAGACCATGCAGCCATGACACCATTATATGTTTTACCATTTCGCTCTATCTGTCCTTGGAAACCATGCAGGACAATTCTGATTGGCTTTGTTGCATCAGCATTTTGTGCAAGTGCCGAACCTGCCAATGGCGGATATGTACCAGGTACACCTTGCCCCTTTGCCTGATGACATGTTGCACAGACTTGCTTAAATGTTGTTGCTCCAGGAGATGCATCAGCAGTTTCAGCCCCACCCTTTCCGGCAGAAGCATCGTCTGTGATTGGCGAATTATACACTGGATCATCTGCATAGTTTGTGAAAAAACCTTTCACGTTACAACCAGACAACAGTGCAGTAAGAGGAATAAAGACAATGATGAGAACAAAAGGCAGAAACAATTTTTTCATAGTGTATCAATAAAATTGTATTCAAATCAAAAATGATGCTGCTATCACTTTGACGGCACTAAAATACATGCTATCACAGTCATCACCAAAATAAAAGTGCAAATGATCAATATTCAGAAATGGACAAATTCTCAAAACTCAAGCCATAATGATCGCAGAATGATGCAACCATAGATATTACAATAAGTTAGAGTTGCGATGCTATTCCTTGCCCATTATTGAACGTAAATACGGGCTTGCCTTTAAGAGGGGCTCCGTAAAATGGGCTATTCTGAGATTTTGACTTAGAAGTCTCAGGAGAAGGTATCCATGAAGCCTCAAGATCAATGATTGTCAAACATGCCTGAGCACCCTCAGCCAAGGAAGGCTGTTGTAATTTCAAAATGGTTCTAGGGCCAATAGACAGTAACTCAATCATCCTGTTCAATGAGATAATGTCCTTATCAATCAAATGTGAAATAACCAAGCCAACACATGTTTCCAATCCCAAAATTCCATTGGCAGCCAATGCCAATTCACAGTGTTTTTCATGCTCAGCATGAGGGGCATGATCTGTGGCAATTGCATCGATTGTACCATCTGCCAAACCTTGAAGTATTGCTTCAATATCGGCTTGCTCACGCAAAGGGGGATTCATTTTTGCTTGAGAACCATGTGTCTTAATTGCTTCATGTGTCATCATAAAATGATGTGGTGTCACTTCGCAAGTAATTCTTTGCCCTCTTGCCTTTGCTTCTCGCACTAGCTGAACACTTCCTCGCGTACTCATATGTGAAACATGATAACGTCTATTACCACAATGAAGAGCAAGTTGAATATCTCGAGAAACAATCAATTCTTCAGCTACTGAAGGATATCCCTTCAAGCCTAATTCTGCTGAAACTTCACCTTCATGCATGACAAAGTCTTTTGTAAGGCTATGCTCTTCACAATGCTGAGTCAACAGTCCGTCAAATGGTGCCAAATAATCAAATGCTCTACGCATCATTTCCGCTGATTCAACACATGAACCATCATCAGAAAACATCACTGCACCCGATTCCATCAATTCTATCATTGGCGTCAACAATTCACCTTTTCTGCCAATGGTGGTTGCAGCGCAAACATGCACATTAACTAGATTTCCTTTGGCTTTATTGTTGATATAATCAAGGATGACAAGACTATCTATGGCAGGTTGTGTATTTGGCATGCAAACAACATCAGTAAATCCACCATTGGCTGCTGCTGCTGTTCCAGTCGCAATTGTTTCTTTATATTCTTGACCAGGTTCTCTGAGATGCACATGCATATCCACAAAACCTGGAGCTGCAATATATCCTTTGGCATCTATGACAATGAGATTGTTTGAATCTTGGGGTTGCTGATCTGGGTAAGAAATGATTCCATGTTCATCTATCATGAGATTACGATGTTCATCAATTCCTTCGCTAGGGCTAATGATGCGAATATGTTTGAAGAGATACCTACTCATTTCCCAAAATCTTGCCGAGAAAGGTTCGGCGATGATACGTTGAAGGGCCATGTTTTACAATCGCTTCTCTGTGGATTGCAGTACCGTAGCCTTTATTTTGTGCAAAATAATAAAGTGAATTGACTTTGCCGTCTAGTTCTTGCATAATTCTGTCTCGAGTGACTTTTGCCACTATCGATGCTGCCGCAATGGAAAAGCAATGATAATCCCCTTTAATCATGGTTGTGAATGGCAAAGTGTCATGTTTGAAGAAGTTACCATCGATCAAAGCATGCAGGTTTGCTGCCTTTAAACAAGAAAGCGACTCTTGCATGGCCACGAGAGTCGCATTTCGGACATTTATAGAGTCTACAATATCTTCTTCGACAATTCCTATACCCACTTCGAGCGCATTGACAAGAATGTGTTCGAATAATGACTCTCGATCATTTGCTGTCATGAGTTTTGAGTCTCTACAACCCAAATCATTATTCATGCCCATTGGAAATACGACAGAGGCAGCAACAACAGGCCCCGCAAGAGCTCCTCTACCAGCTTCATCTACACCCGCAACAAGTAATCCCGATTCCCAGAATGGGAGTTCTATCTGATTATCTGGGATATACTTAGTGTTTGTTAATTTCATTCACGAATCAATGTTAAGAATTCATTTCGCAATGGCAATTCTTCACGCAAAATCCCTCGCATGACGGAGGTAACCATCGATGCTTTCTCCTCAGACTCATTAACGCCTCTAGCAATCATGCAATAGTGCTTTGATTCTATGACAACACCCAATGCTTTGGGCTTGATGATATCCTCAATGAAGTCGGCAATTTGTTCTCCCAATTCTTCCTGTATTTGCCCTCTTCTGGAGAACCATTCAACAATGCGAGAAAGCTTTGACAAACCAAGAACATAATCACCGGGAATATAGCCGATTGCACATGTTCCTGAAATAGGCTGCCAGTGATGAGAGCAAACCGACATCACCGTAATATTTCTACTAATAATGAGTTCGTCAACTGATTTTCTATTTGGGAAAACTGTAATCTTTGGAGCAGGTTCATAACGCCCTGCAAACAATTCATTAACCCACATTTTCGCTAGTCGATGTGGTGTATTCATACTATTTGGATCATTACGATCAATGCGAAGAATATTGAAGATCTCTCCAAATTTTGCAGTTAATTCTTCAATAATAATATCACGCTCTTCTCTGCTTACATGCATATTACCATTTGCATCAAAAAGTACTTGTCCTGATTCATTTATCTTAGGGAAAAAGTCTTTTACCAATTCTTGAATCAGATCATTAGTCTCTGGAATATTTCCTAAAACATCCTGTGTAACTTTTATATGCGGGGCTTGGTCTTGTTTTTTCATTATAAAGTCTCCACCGTTTTTGAAGAATCTACATTGTACACAGGTATACTAACAGGTTCACCAAAATATTCCACAAAGTTTGCATCAGATTCATATAGCTTAATTGAATGCAATGTCCCGCCTGAAATTTTTGGTTCAAGTATACTCCAAAAGCGAATTGCTAGATTTTCAGCTGTGGGTATAATCCCCTTCAAAAAATCAACATCATGATTCAAATGCTTATGATCTACATGCTCAATGATGTGCTCTTCTATCAAGTCTCTCAATACTTTTAAATCTATGACATAACCTGTTTCTGGATCTGGTATACCTTTAACAGTAACTTCCATGGTATAATTGTGTCCATGACCCATAGGATTATTACATTTGTCAAAGATTTGTTCATTCTTTTCATGTGAAAATGTAGGGTTAAACAAGCGATGGGCAGCAGAAAAGTGCATTTTCCTTGTTACATAAACCATATTTTTACTCCTAGATATGTGCTCTCAGAAACATCTATGCTCAGGAAATTGTTCCAAAAGCACATCAAACCTACAAAATTCTCTATGTATGTAACCATGAAGCAGGAAGTTTTCAACATATACCGCCTATTACCATTGATATTCAAGCAGATACCCTTTGCTTGTCCACTCCTTTTCATCCTATTTGTTTCAATGGTTCCTATTTATTCTCAGGATACTTCATTATCGATTCTAAGCAAGCAAGCCATACTTCGCAAGGAACAACTCCGCTTCGTCCATGTTGAAGCTGATTTGAGCATTACAGTCAATGCAACAACAAATGCTGCATCATGCATCATGCAGATGGCTGGTAGAGATTCTCTGTCAATGGAAATTGCAGGCCCATTTGGCATCAGTGTTGCCAGACTTTTTTCTAATTCGGAAGTTTTTGTTTTCCATGATATGCTGCAAGGAAGAGCTATCGAAGGAACTCCATCGAGAGAAAGATTATCAGAAGTAACTTTTCTGCCTCTTTCGTTTGATGATTATGTTTCATTGTTCAGAGCAGAGCCTCCGGGTAATATTCGATTGTTCACACCGGTCGAATCCTACACTGATAGCGTAAAATTATTGTACAAACGATCGATTGATCAATCGGCGACAGAGTTTTTATTATGCAATAAACACGATGGAACGATTCGCGAATATCAAAGAAAGAATAAATCCGGCATTATCGAATTATCAATGATCTATGACAAGTACAGCATCATCAATGGTATTCCAATGCCCGGAATTGTAACACTTTCTTCTCCATTGCGAGGTGTGAGTTTAACAGTAAGCGCACAGTCTATCACAGTGAATGACACTATTCCTACAGTAATGCGCTTCCCTCTTCCTGCATCCATCAAACCTCTACGAATGGATTAAAGTGATGTTTACATTGCTTTCAACATCCATCAAACGACTTTTTCTGGCTGCAATGTTCATTGCATCAAGCAATGTATTGTTTCCGCAAAGCAATAGTGATACTTCTACAATAAAGACACAAAGAACTGGTCTAGACTCAACTGTTACTTATACATCCAGAGACAGTACTGTTTTTTCTTTGAAAAAGCGAACAATGTATTTAAAGGGCGATGCCGAGATTTCATTAAAACAACAAATATTACAAGCGGAATCAATTGAAATTGATTTCAAAGGGTCTATTGTAAAGGCAGAAGGAAAGAAAGATTCTCTTGGGAAAAAAACTGGGTATCCCATTTTTGAAGATAATGGAGAAGAGTTCACCGGAGAGCGCATACTCTTCAATCTTGAAACAAGGAAAGGTACAATCACGCTTGGTGAAAGTAAGGCTGATGAAGGCGGCTACTATTATGGTTCAAAGGTAAAAAAAGAATCAGACAATACACTGTTCATTCAGAATGGCTGTTATACAACATGTACACAACCTCATCCGCATTTTTACTTTGGCGCATCGAAAATGAAGGTTGTTACAAATGATCGCGTCTTTATGGAGAATATTTCCTTTGTTGTAGAGGATGTCCCTATCATTACCTTGCCACTGGGTATTTATGTTCCAAATAAAACGGGCAGAACTTCAGGTTTAATATTTAATATCCCATTCGTTTCAACTACAGATGGAATTGTTGCTCAGAATCTTGGTTATTTCTGGGCTATAAATGATTATATGGATGCTCAGTTTACCACAGATGTATTTAGCAAAACAGGTTATTTACTCAGAAATGCATGGAGATATTCCGTGCAAAATAATGTCAACGGTGCAATTACGTTTGAATATGGAAGAAGAAGGAAAGATGCACAATCTGATTATGTAAATAGCTGGCGAATTTCAGGGAATCATCAACAGACAATAAGTCCACAATCGCGCATTACGGCCTCATTCAATGTTGCTAGTTCTGCATTTATCAATCGTTTTGCAAGTGAATTAAGTGATCGATTGACGCAATCATTATTTTCAAATGCAGGATATTCATCCTCATTTGATAATGGGACAACATTAGGAATTGATATAGCTGCGAATCAAAATATAGTGACAAAAGAATATTCTGTCAATCCTAATATTTCATACAATGTGCCCACATTTTTTCCTTTGAAAGCGTTGGCATCCGGTACCTCATGGCTTCAAGATATTGGTGTTTCTTATTTTGTTCGTGGTGCATTTTCACATAATGCAATTCGATCAATTACAAAGAATTCTTTGGGTGTTTCAGACACATTGTTTACAGACAAGAATTCAAGTGTCATACGCCACAATCCATCCATCAGCGTATCCCCCAAACTTGGATATTTTTCATTGACACCTGGTATTTCATACTCCGAAAATTGGTATTTCAGGTCTTTGAGAAAATCGATGAATCTTATTGATTCAACAATTACTGAATCAATTGAAACAAGTGCTGTACCACTGAGAGAAACACAATTTCAAGCTTCACTCGGAATTGGGACTCGTCTCTTTGGATTGATGAAGCCAAGAATATTTGGAATCAATGCTGTAAGACATACATTCTCACCAACTGTCTCCGTATCATATATTCCAGAATATTCATCGTTGAATTCTGATAATATTAGAACCTATAGAGATATTAGGGTAAACAAAGACATTGAATACTCTCGTTTTGAATTGGATGGAGGAAGAGGTGCGAATAGAGGCTCAACATTTGTGAATTATTCTTTGAGCAATCGCTTTGAAGCGAAGATGATCCAAGGCGACACTGCTGACAAAAATGTTGATTTGTTGCAATTAGATATTTCCGGTTCTTATGCAATGGCATTGGATTCACTTAATTGGAGTGCAATTACAATGGGATTTCGTACTCCTTCAATTGGTTCTTTCAACTTAAATGGAAATGCTGGATTCACATTATACGATGAAGAAAAGAATGCTTTCGGTTCCATAGTTCCTATCAATGCATTATTGATTGAAAGGAATAAAGGGCTCGCTCGTTTAACTTTTGCTTCTGTTAATCTTTCAGCACAATTTGCTTCGGGTACTATGTCTATTCAATCTTCCAAAAAAGATACTTCTGAACAGTCTTGGGGATTCACAGATGATCGATTTGCTATTAGGAATATCGATGAAAGAGAACAAGTGGATTATTATGGTGAACGAGGGATTGGTGGAAGACCTTTGCAATTTCCATGGTCAATGTCTACTAGCGTGACATATTATTATGGAGAACCAATAAAAGGGATGATAAGCAGAAGATTCGATGCAAGAGCTGACATAGACCTCAAACTAACATCAACATTGAATGTTCGTTCAACATTTAGTTATGATTTCATCAATGCTATGATTGTTGCTCCAAGTATTTCAATCGTTAAAGATCTTGATTGCTGGGAATTGTCTGCCAATTGGTACCCTACTGGTTTTAATCAGGGATTCATTATCCGATTTGCAGCGAAGGCCTCGCAATTGCGAGACCTTCAATTAATAAAGCGGAACTTGCCGGTATTTCGATAATCTTTTTATTGAAAAGCAGTATTCAAGAAAGCTTGTTTTTCGGCTTCATGTTTTTTCCCAAACCCCGTTGCAGGACTTGCTGCTTCAGATCTTCCTGCATAAGACAATTGTTGACCTGCAGATAGGGTTTCAATCAATCGTGGAGCAATGAAAAACCAAGAACCTTGATTCTTTGGCTCTTCTTGTACCCATATCACTTTTTTTGCATGTGAATACTGAGCGAGTATTTCTTTTGCCATATCATCTCTGAAAGGATACAATTGTTCAACTCTGATGATTGCAACAGATTGTTGAGCTTGTAGTTTCGTTCTTTCGGCAATCAAATCATAGTACACCTTACCGGAGCATAATAGAACTCTTTCCACCGAGGATGGTTGAGATATTGCATCATCATTGATAATCTCTTTGAATGAAGGAACCAATAAATCATTCAATACTGATATTGGTTTTCTCAGAATTTCTTTTGGAGACATCACAATCATTGGCTTCCTATAAGGTGCCTTTACTTGACGACGCAATGCATGAAAATACTGCGCAGGTGTAGTGAAATTACAGACGAACATATTATTCTCTGCACAAAGCTGAAGAAAACGCTCAAGTCGCGCACTTGAATGTTCAGGACCTTGTCCTTCATAACCATGCGGAAGTAATAAAGTAAGATTGGAATGTTGTCCCCACTTTGCTTCAGAACTACTGATGAATTGGTCTATTACCACTTGAGCTCCATTCACAAAATCTCCAAACTGCGCTTCCCAGAGAGTCAGGCCATCTACAAGTATGGTTGAATAACCGAATTCAAATCCAAGCACAGCTTCTTCAGACAATGGGCTATTATAAATTCGTAATTGTCCTTGTTTGTCAGAAAGTGAATTCAATAAAATCAATTCTTCTTCTGTTTGAAAATCTCGCAAGATTGCATGTCTATGGCTAAATGTTCCACGGCCACAATCTTGTCCGCTCATGCGAATATCATGTCCTTCTAGCAACAAAGATCCAAAAGCGAGTGCTTCTCCCATAGCCCAGTCAATCGCAGGTTGATCCGAATCAAGCATGTGCGAGCGTTTTTGTAATAGGTCAATAACTTTAGGATTTGCTGTAAAGCCAGATGGTACATGCGAAATCTTGTGTACGATAGAACGCAGTATTGCTGGATCTACTTTTGTTTCAACTACAGAAAGAATATTTGCACCGGAATATGGATCGTGAACTTTTGTTGTTGAAGAATTTCTTGCAGAAAATGCAGAATTCAATTCATCTTTTACTTCATTCATGATTCCACTTAATTCTTCTTCGGTAAATATGCCACTAACTTCCAATGTATGTGCATATTGCTTACGAACAGGAATCTGTGCTTTAATTTTCTTATAGAGCAAAGGTTGGGTATAACTTGGTTCATCGGTTTCATTATGACCATATTTTCGATAGCAAAAAAGATCAACAATAACATCATCATTGAATTTTTGTCGATATTCAAATGCAAACATGGCAGCAATGCGAACTGCTTCTGGGTCATCACCATTGACATGAATGATTGGAACTTGAAGCATTTTCGCAATATCACTTGCATATGGAGTGGATCTTCCATCATCAGGTGATGTGGTAAATCCAATCTGATTATTGATAATCACATGAATTGTTCCACCAGTTTTATATCCTGTAAGACGCGACAAGTTCAATGTTTCAGGGACAACTCCCTGCCCTGCAAAAGCAGCATCTCCATGCACAAGGATTGGTAAATGAGAATCACAGTCTTTATCATCAATCAAATCATCCAAAGCTCTCGCCATTCCTTCGACAACAGGATTTACTGCTTCCAAATGACTTGGATTGGGTGCTAACATCACACTTACAGTTTCACCTGTTCTAGAAGTATATATGCCTGTTGCACCGAGATGATATTTCACATCACCGGAACCTTCGAATGAATTTGGATCATAATTTCCTTCGAACTCATCAAATATTTTGTCATATGGTTTGTTCAAAATATTTGCAAGCACATTCAATCGACCTCTGTGGGCCATTCCGATAACTACGCCACGCAAAGAATCTTTTGATGAAAGTTCGAGTGTTTTTTCGAGGAACGTAATTGTTGTTTCACCTCCTTCAAGTGAAAAACGTTTCGATCCCAAGTACTTTGTATGAAGATATTGCTCGAATTGTTCTGCCTTTGTGAGATGCTTGAAAATGTGCAATCTCTGTTCTTTTGAAAATGAATATGAGAATCTTGAAGGTTCTACCCATTTTTGAATGAAGCGCTCTTTTACAGGATCTTGAACATGCATATATTCGATACCCAATTTTCCGCAATAGGTATCATGAAGCATATCAATGATGTCTCGAAGCGAAGCTCGATTAATTCCCCCAAGTCCACCTGTATCGAATTCTCTATCCAAATCCCAAATCGTAAACCCATAGGCTGCAGGATCAAGCTCAGGATAGTAATATGCTTGCAATCCAAGTGGGTTTACATCAGCTAGGAAATGTCCACGAACTCTAAATGCATTGATAAGTTGTGCAACGCGAGCTTCCTTATCCAATGATTCCAATTCGTCTTGAGGCATGAATGGATTGATTCTATTATCTTTTTGCCAACGAACAGGCTCAAATGGTATATGAAGATTTGCGAAAATTTGATCATAAAAATGTTCTTCACCCAAAACCAATTTATGAACATAAGCTAGGAACTCTCCAGATTCGGCCCCTTGAATGATGCGGTGATCATATGTGCTAGTGATGGTGAGAACTTTGCTGATTGCAAGAGTTGACAAAACATCAGGCATGACAGCTTGAAACTCAGCAGGGTATTCGATTGAACCCGTTGCGATGATCAAACCTTGGCCTTCCATCAATCGCGGCACAGAAGAAACTGTACCAATTGTTCCGGGATTCGTCAGTGAAATCGAAGCACCTGACAATTCATCAACTGAGAGTTTATTTGCTCTGGCTTTTGAAATCAATCCATCATATTCTGCACAAAAATCTGAGAATGTCATTGCTTGCGAATTCTTGATGCTAGGAACAACAAGCATTCTCATACCATCTTTGCGTGTAACATCAACTGCCAAACCAATATTGACCGAAGATCTTTTGATTCTGTGAGGAATTCCATCAACAACAGAAAAAGCATCATTCATATGAGGATATTTCACCAAAGCTTTGACAAGAGCCCAAGCCAGTATATGCGTATATGAAACTTTCTTCTTATTGTTTTTTACAAGATGTCTATTGATCAATCTTCGATTTTCTTCGAGAGCCTTCACAGGTATAACTCTGAAAGAAGTTGCCGTGGGTACATTGAGCGATTGCGACATATTTGAAGCAATGCGCATTCCTATGCTGGATAATTTCTCAGGGATGTCAGATGATGCAAGTGGAATGGAAGTTTCTTGTTTTGATTGCGGGCTCTGCTGATCAACTCTTTGTTCTTGTTTATGTACCGGAGTTTCTTGCACAACCTCAATGATATCATCAGTTGCCTGCAGTGGTTGTTGTTGAATGGAAGAAATTGTCGCATCTTTTCTTGCTTGGAAATATGCTCGCCATTCTTCACCGACAGAATTCGGATCATGAAGAAAGTCTGCATATAAGTCATCTATATATGCGCTATTGGGAGTCAGCATTTGGCAACTCTTGAGATATGTAGTCAATACTCACTGATCGATGTGTAAAGTCAATCCATCAAAAACAATGATTCAAGAGTAAACAATCATCGATCATTGTGCCCGGGGCGGGACTCGAACCCGCACGTACGTTGCCATACCCGAGATTTTAAGTCTCGTGCGTCTGCCATTTCGCCACCCGGGCTATAGGTATTGCTAAATTACTGAATTTTAGCCAATAATAGCATCCATTTTCATCCATACATTAGGGTTTTTTGTACAATTTTGAGGGTTCGGTCTTTTCCCGTATTTTCTGCTCAGTATTTTCCGACACAAAAGACAGTATCATTACTTTTTATGGACAAAGCAGTACATATCATTGGATTTCCGATGGATCTTGGATCTGGTAGAAGGGGTGTGGACATGGGACCTTCTGCATTGAGAATCGCCGGACTAGCAGATAAAATCAGATCACTAGGCTACAGCATAATCGATGAAGGAGATATTCCGGTTGCAAATCAAGAAACATGTGATGTCTATAGTGATACCTTAAAATTCTTACCAAGCATCAAAGATGCTAATACATTATTAGCATCAAAAGTTGAGTCTGTACTTGACAATAACGGATTTCCACTCATAATAGGTGGTGATCATGCAATGGGAATTGGAACAATTGCTGGGATTTCCGGTCATTGTAAAAAAGAAGGTAAAACACTTGGAGTTCTCTGGATTGATGCACATGCAGATATGAATACCCCAGAAACCACTCCTTCTGGAAATATTCATGGAATGCCTCTTGCTATTTCAATGGGCTATGGTGCCGAAGAATTAGTCAATCTTCATTATCCCGGTCCAAAAATAAAACCTGAACATTTAGTGATTGTTGGTGCTCGATCCATAGATAGTGGAGAAAGAGATTTCATTCATCAGATCGGTGTTACAACTCATACAATGGTTTCCATTGACAAAAATGGCATCTATGAAATCACAATGAGAACACTTGAGCGCATGAGATCTACTGTGGATCATTTACATATTAGCTTTGATTTGGATAGTGTTGATCCTAGTGTTGCTAAAGGTGTTGGAACACCAGTTCCAGGTGGGTTATCCTATCGCGAAGCCCATCTCATCATGGAAATGGCGGCAGAAAGCGGCCTTGTTTCATCTTTTGAAGTGAGCGAGGTAAATCCCATTTTAGATGATATGAATGCCAGTGCAATTTTTGCAACAGACATCGTAGCATCGTGTATGGGTAAGAGAATTTTATAATCTACCGAGGAGGATATCATGAAATTCACAGTCACAGCCAGACATTTCAAAGCCTGGCCTGAATTGCAAGATACATTGAAGCACAAGGCTGATCAATTTTCAAAAGCACATCCTCACATTACTAGCACAGAGGTTGTTCTTTCTGAAGAGCATGATAAAGAAGTAGAATTCATTGTTCATGTAAATCAACATATATTGAGTTCGAGAGATACAGGAAATGATTTCGATGCTGCAATTCATTCAGCAACAGACAAAATGATTTCACAATTACGAAAACTTCGCGAAAAACAATCTGATTATCGCAGAATGTAAATGATGGAACTTGCATGAGTTTACTTGATCAAATACAACCAATTTCTAAAGAGATGATTCCGGTTAGACTTCTCCTGAAAGCGCCAATTCAATGGACTCAGCTGACAGGTGAAATCGGACTGGATAATGTTATCACCGACAAAAGCTTACATCGTCCCCAACTTGCACTTGCAGGTTTTGTTGGTTTATTTACTTTCCACAGAGTACAAGTCTTTGGAAATACAGAGATATACTATTTGCAATCATTAACTGCAGAAGAAAGAATCAAGTCATTCAAAACACTGTCAAAGTTTAATATTCCCTGTATCATTGTCACGAATGGTCATGAACTTGACTCAGAAATCATTGACATCGCGAAACAACAAAACATTGCCATATTTCAAACTCCATTTGGTACTACTAAAACTATTGCTCTGCTTTCAGATTTTCTAGAAGACCAATTTGCTGAACAAGCAGTTGTACATGGTTCTTTTGTTGATATCTATGGTGTTGGGGTATTACTGCATGGAAGAAGTGGTATTGGAAAAAGTGAAATCGCTCTTGACTTGATTGAAAGAGGCCACAGGCTTGTTGCTGATGATGTCATCATGCTGACAAAAAAACGTGAAAATGTATTGATGGGCACTGGCACTTCGCTCGTAAAACATTTTATGGAGATACGAGGTCTTGGTATTATCAATGTCGAAAAAATGTTTGGTATTCGTGCAATTCGATTTCAAAAGCGATTAGAAATTGTCGTTGAACTTGAAGAGTGGAATAAGGATGGAAACTATACGAGAACCGGTCTTGACGAAGATCCATTTTCAATTTTACAAGTTCCGGTTTCGAGAGTGATCTTACCAATATTTCCTGGTAAAAATGTTACTGTTATCGCTGAAGTCATTGCATTGAATTATTTACTCAAAACATATGGATATCATGCTGCAAATGTATTTTCAGAAACATTGGAATATGAGATTAAAAAGAAAACAGATGAAATTGCATCACTCCATGATGATAGATTGATATCGTATTTCCAAAGTGATATAGAATAATTACTCAACATCTACCCCAAAGCATTCATGAAGTATATTACCCCAATCCTCTTTTTGCTTTTAGGAATTTGTACATTCCACATGCAAGCCCAACCAGCATGCGACAGAGATCGGTCATGTATAGGTAGAGCAGTTCAGATGTCGGTGAATACCGGCAGAGGAGCACATTTTGTTGAAGTGACTGGTTATTCTATTCCTGACAAGAAACAAACAGCAATGACACTTGAAATGTGGGTGAAAGTTGATCGATTGCCAAATACCGTTCAATTCTTGGGTGGATTATGGGGACCTGGTTTTGACAATAATGATTCATGGCAATTATATATTAATCAATCCAATGAATTGGTTTTTGAAGTTAATGGTGATGGAACAAAACTTCGTGGGGTAGACAATACAAAAACAAGTGTTCCATTCTCTTCATTTTTTGGAAAATGGACACATGTTGCTGCTATATTCGATGGTTCAAGCAATGCTGTCTCAATTTATTTGAATAGCGAACTATATGCAGGACCTACAAATAATCCAACTTATCCTGTTTCATATCTTCGACCACCTGAAAAGCAAGGGTTGAGGCTTATGTTTGGAAGCACAAATGGGTTATCAGACAATACAACAATCAATCGTACATTTCGCGGACAAATGGACGAGATTAGACTTTGGAATAGAGTTCTCACACCTCAAGAATTGTATTGCAATATGTCTAAGTCGCTTGCTTGGAATACTCCAAATCTCACACTCTATTATCGTTGTAATGAAGCTGACGGAGTTGTAACATTATGCGATGCAACTGGTAAGAATTTTGTGGGTACCATGTTTAGTGGCACTAAATGTGTTCCATCAGATAGAACTATTCAACAAAAAGTAATTGTACAACCTGCTTCTTTGACTCAAGAACTTCAATGTATAAGGGATACAACTTTTGTATTTACGATAACTGATACCTCTGTTTGTGGAAGTGGAGCAACATTCGTGATGGATAATGTTGATAGAACTTCATTTACCATCAGTAGAGCAACTATTAATCTACTACCCAATCAACCAGATACCATTTCGGTTAGGGTAAGATCAAGTGTGGTTGGGCCTATTATTGCAGATCTAAAAATTCGTCCTACCAATGCTTGTGGCAGAGAAATAGTAGTTCCGATTCGTCTCAATAGAAAAACTGAATTTTCATTTCCCCGAACTCCAATCAATTTTGATACATTATATGTAGGATGTCCATCACAAACCTATAAGGATACCACCTATCGCATTTGCAATGTTTCAGATTCATTGGGCATAGGCAGAGGAAGGCCCGTTCGAATCGAGAGTATTTTCAACAGAATACCAGGTCGATTTAGCATAGTATCTCCTTCCCTTCCCGCCACTATTCCACAAGGATCATGTGTTGATATTGTGGTAAGATTTAGAGTATTTCCGAATGATACCTCGACAAACTTTTTTGACACATTGACCATAAATACGAATGACAGATGTGAGCCAAATGTTATAACTGTTCCTGTTAAAGGAGTCGTTAGAGAAGTGTTATCCATCACTAATGAAGCAGGAAATAGAAAATTAGATTCTATTAAGTGGGGTGTTGAATGTATTAATACATTATCGAATCCAAGTATGTGGGTTTGGAAGAATTTAACTTCTCGTCCAATTACAATAGATACTATCATCGTTCCACAAGGATTCACTGGAAGAAGGCTCGGCAATAAACCCGTATTAAATCCAAATACTGGGTATTCCGCAAATTATTTTAGATTCTTTCCTCAAAGATCTGGTGTTTATAAAGATTCAGCAGTCATCAGGTATACAATTAATGGCATAAACTGCACTTTCGAAAAAAAGGTCTATTTATCCGGAACAGGATATGAAGCGAAAGTAAGATGGACAGCAAGAATCATCGACTCCGGAGATTGTATAGTAGGACAACAAAAACGCATCATAGCATCAATCAAAAACGAGGCAGTTGATCCTTTAAATATCTCATTTTATTTCGAAGTTGGAGAAGTATTCTTCTTCCCTGGTGGCAGATCATTCAGCATAGCTCCAGGTGAAACGAAAAATGTATCGATTGACTTTAAACCTCTAAAAGACTCACAGTATGTTGACAAGCTTTGTCTATTTGAAACAAGATGTTTTACTACGGATTGTATTCAAGTCAAAGGCAGGGGCGTATTGGAAACTTTCAAATTTGATCCAATCATGATGAAAACGGAAAATGTATTGGGATGCGGTGAACAACTTGATACATTGGATATTTTGAACATTGCAACATTTGATCAACGAGTACAGAAATTTTCTCTCGCAGATCCATCAGGTAAATATTCCATCATATCACCACCAAACTTATTGACACTAGATACAATCATTCCTAGATCAGGAAAGCTACGCGTTATTTTTAAATACACTCCAAATGATATTACAAAAGACAGAGCAGATCGTGCATTTTTAAATTATGAATCCAATACAGTAAAATGGTCTGCCCCATTATATGGAACTTCAGCTAATCCAAAATTATTCCTTACCCCACTGACAACATTTGGTACTATCGAAGTAAGTGACACAATAACACAAACTGTGCTAGTAGAAAATGTATCATTTCTTCCAGTACGACTTGATTCATTGACAATTCCACAAGGATTTTCTATAGTCAGTTCAACAAGAGCAATTCCAACTGTCATGGCCCCGCGTGATTCTATTTTAGTGAAAGTTCGGTTCCAACCTGATTCAGCGAAAACATATACAGGACAGATTACTGCATATTCAGATTATCCTTGTCCAATTACAGAACAAGGTTCATTGACCGGTAGGGGTATTATTATCCCATTGGATATTCCAATCTCATTAATGAATTGGGGATATACCAAACCATGCGATTGCGTCGAACGAAGACTCCCCTTGGTAAATAAATCTATAGTACATCCAATGACTGTTGACTCGCTCATCATTGATAGTACAGGTATTCCAAATGGTACACCCCAATTTTGGTCTTGGCAATCAACTTATTCACCAAATGGTACATTACCTATCATTATTCCTAAAGATCAAACAGATACCGTTAGAGTGCTCTTTTGTCCGAGAACACCTGCGGAGGATAAGTATATCAATTGTGCGGCTCAGATCAGAGTTAAAGCACATGGACCAGGTTGGGAGCGTAATAATTTCCGCATAGTATTGGCAGGTAAAAGAGCCTTGACCTATAAACCTGAACCAATATCGATTACATTTCCCCCAACACCTGTAGACACAACGCTAAATCCGCAATTTGGAAGAGTCACCATTCCTTCTTTTGATAAGAATCCAAATCAATTCCCGATTGTAATTGATTCAATATCGTTTTCACCTGATGAGCGTGTGTTTACAGCTGCTAAATTTGATGGTACCCCTTTTGAGCAAGTTACATTACGAAGTGGTGATACGTTAAAATTCCAAGTAAATTTCAAACCAAGAGCCCCGAGACTTTATCAAGCACGAGTGGTATTGCATGTTAGCCAACCATGCGCTGAGAAAGACACAACCATATTGGTCAGCGGATTAGGACAAGCCAATCCATTTGGTATGTCACTCACATTTGACAATCTGCGCATTACTACAGATACATTCCCTGCAACTCAATGTGACACATTACGAATTCCTGTATATGCATCCAGAGATATACCTGCAGATTTGATTGATATTCATTGCGGATTGGAACATGATACAACGGAACTACAGTACCTCGGTGTGGTGAGTCCATATTCATCCATAATTTGTGATCCCAAATATCCTCCGTCTATGAGCATAGGTTCATATGCAAAAGGAACATTGGTTAAAATCAAGAATTTCTGCAATGTAGATTCAACAAGACCAATATTTACCGTATTGTTTGAGTCAAAAACAAAAAAACGTGCTTCAATGCCGATATTAATTGATAGTATGTTTTTCGATACAGAGAAAGTCATTTTATATAGAATATATGCCGAACCTGATACCGGCAGAGTTCTAGTTAGACAATCTTCATTGAAAGCACTGAACACTCTCAATTATGACAGCGTTCGCATATTGGATTGCGTAGATACTACATTGCTCATAGTTAATGACGGAGATCTTCCAATTAAGATTACTCCATTTAGTGGATTGCCAAAAGGCGTTTCTTTGATTGGTTCAACACCTCCAATTGATTCTATGCTACAGCCAAATGACACAATGCAATGCACCATTCGTTTTTGTCCTCGTTCTTCATCGGCAATGAATGCAAAACTTGATATCACTTCCCTTATCCCCTGCTCTATTGGTGATTCTAGTTTATTATCAGGCATAGGCTTTGCACCAAATTTGCAAGTACCATTTTCGATTGGAAAAAATATCAATACAATTGACACTGTTTCGGGCACATTGGGAGATAAAGTAAAAGTACCTTTATATATCGGTGAAGATTTTTCAACCATATACAGGCAAATAACATATTATCTACAATCGGTTTCATTTGGTTTGACACTTAGATATAATCCTTATGCATTGAAATACGAATCAATAGATCAATCAAGTCCAAAGATCACTGTTTCTAAAAACTCTCCTGGAGCTCTCACTGTACAGTTTACACAACTAGATTCTGTGAAAAAAGGAGAACTTGCAAACGTTAATTTCACAATTGCAGTACCGGATTCTGCCATTTCAACGATGTACATTGAGCCAATTATCGTGACAACAGATTCTCTACCCTTTGTGAATATCATTCCATTGTTGGAAAATGCAACATGTATTATTTCAGCAAGATGCAAGCTTCACACATTAACCTTTGATACCGAGTTACCAACATTAATGGAGCATGCACCAAATCCGGCAACAAATAAAACAGAAATCAGATTTTCATTGAAAGAAAAAGTCCCTTATACATTAAGTCTCTATGCCTCAGATGGATCATTTATTAAAACCATCTCCGAATCTCTACATTCGTCTGAAATAGGTGAATATTCTGAAATATTGGATGTTTCTTCTTTATCCAATGGTACATATTTTTATGTTTTGGAAGCCGGATCTTATCGGGCTGCAAGGAAGATGGAAGTGATCAGATAATGAATATTAGTAAGGAGCGAAAAGTACATTCATCCGAATTGCCTATTTTTGCCATATTCAAAATGTGATCAAATCAACCATGTTTCAAGTTGTACAATACCAAAAAAATGGTGAAATGACATTGCTTGAGGTTCCCTCTCCTCAATGCAAGGAAGGTGGCATACTTGTTAGAACAGCTGCTTCATTAATTAGTGCCGGTACCGAAAGAACTTCGGTGGTTGGTGGCCAAGCATCACTGTTAGAACGAGCAAAAAAACAACCTGATCAAGTTAAACTTGTAATTGAAACCTTAAAAAGGGATGGAATCAAGTCAACGATCAATAGAGTTCAAGCTAAATTAGACTCATATAAAACGCTGGGGTATAGTGCCTCAGGCATTGTGATCGAATCCTCTTGCGAAGAATTCTCACCTGGAGATAGAGTTGCATGCGCAGGCGCACAATATGCCCATCATGCTGAATTTATTAGCATTCCAAAAAATCTTGCCGTCAAACTACCTGATGCAGTTTCTTTTATTGATGCTTCATATACTACTCTAGGTGCAATTGCTCTGCAAGGCATTCGCCAGGCAGATCTTCGTTTGGGAGAAACTGTTGCTGTAATCGGGCTAGGCCTTCTGGGACAATTAACAGTTCAAATGTTAAAAGCTTCTGGTTGCAGAGTTATTGGACTTGATGTTCAGGAAGAAGTACTATCACTTGCAATGCAACATGGCTGCGACATTGCGCTCCAAAGCAATAATGAAGCAATCTCGACAATCATGAATTTTACGAGAGGCATTGGTACAGATGCGGTCATTATAACAGCAAGTACTGATTCAGATTCACCATTACAGTTGGCTTTGCAAATTTCACGAAAGAAAAGTCCGATTGTCATTGTGGGGGCAGTACCCATGAATATACCACGATCTCCATTCTATGAAAAAGAATTGGATCTTAGGATATCATGTAGTTATGGTCCTGGTAGATATGATCCACTCTATGAAGAGAAAGGCATCGATTATCCTGCAGGATATGTACGCTGGACCGAGCAAAGAAATATGCAGGCATTTGTAGATTTACTTGAGCAAGGGAGTGTAATTACAACATATCTAACAACGCATACCTTTGCATTGCACGATGCATTACATGCCTATGATATCATATCCGGAAAAAATCCTGAGCCCCATTTAGGGATAGCATTATTGTACTCAGAAGATGCCATTCCTTCTCATACAATGAATGTTCAATCGAAAAACAAACAAATAGAAACACCTGGAATTGGATTTATCGGTGCAGGAAGCTTCGCTCAGGCACAATTACTTCCACCACTCCGCTCTCTTGGAGTGAACTTACATGCAGTCTCCACTTCGAATCCAGCAAATGCTTTATCGGTTGCTAAGCACTTTGGATTCGCTCAGGCAAGTACTAATTCTGAAGACATCATAGCCGATCCTCTGACAGATATCATTTTTTGTGCTAGCAGACATGATTCACATTCGTCATATGTATTATCGGCATTGAAACATCAGAAACCAATATTTGTGGAAAAACCATTATGTATCAATCGAGAAGAATTACTTGCCATACAATCTGCTGTCAGTGAGAATAATGACAAAATAATGGTTGGGTTCAATCGAAGATTTTCAAAACCTTTTGTTGACATCAAGAAATTCATTTCCGAACGAACATCTCCACTTTCAATAGTATATAGAGTCAATGCTGGAGCTATTCCACTTTCAAGTTGGATACAAGATCCTAAACAAGGCGGACGCATCATCGGTGAGGCGTGTCATTTCATCGATAGTATGGTATACCTTACTAATGCCAAACCTGTAGAAGTGTTTGCGCGTGCATTATCGCATGATAGCAGGCATATGGGACATCATGATTCCTCGCATATAACGATTCGTTTCTCTGATGGAAGCATTGGCACCATATTGTATTTAGCTAATGGGGATCCATCTGTTGAAAAAGAATATTGCGAAGTATTCTGTGAAGGTAAGTCTGCAATCATGAAGAATTTCACCACGGTTCATTTTTCTTCGGGGAAAAAAACCAAACAGAAACAATATGATGGAAAGAAAGGACATACAGAAGAAGTTCATGCATTCATTCATGCAATGAAATCTGGAAGTCCTTGTCCTATTTCTTTTGAAAGCATACTCCAAGTTACTGAAGCGAGCATAGCCGCAGTTGAATCCATGCAACAAGGCACCATCATCACACTTTGATCAAATAAATATGTCGACCTCAATTCCCTCTCTGATAACTTCTTCATCTGTTAAGAAAGAACAGCGTATTTCATTTCTACAATATATGCTCATGGCAAGAGAATTTGATCTCGCCATGCAGCGATTAAATAGACAAGGTCGTGCTTTTGGTGGGGTCTATTCACAAACCGGAAATGAAGCAACAAGTGTTGGGTCTGCTTCTGCATTAGGTCCTAATGATGTTCTATTTCCAATGCACAGAAACATAGGTGGTCATTTTGTATTTGGTCAAGATTTAGATGTTCTCATGAAAGCATTCTTAGCTAGAGATGGTAGCCTCATGCGTGGAACTGATGGTACAGGACATTATGCTGATCCTTCCAAACGTATTTATGGAAATATATCTCATTTAGGAGCAATGATTCCTGTGGCTGCTGGCTTCACGATGGCATCAAAGCTTCGTGGCGAAATGTGTGTTGCAATGACATATATCGGAGATGGTGGCTCACAGACTGGTGAGTTTCATGAAGCAATGAATTTTGCATCTGTTCAGAAATTACCACTCATATTGATTATTGAGAATAATCAGTATGCATATTCATCTCCTAACTCCATTGAATTTGCCTGCGAACAATTGTCAGATCGAGCCAAAGGGTATGGTTGCCATGGGATCACTATTGATGGAACAGATGTTGAGCTTGTGTATGAGACAACACTCAAAGCAGTACAGCGTGCAAGAAATGGTGAAGGACCAACGATTATAGAAACGATAACAATGCGAATGCGTGGCCATGCGGAACATGACGATTTCAGCTATGTTCCCAAAGATGTATTGGCACATTGGCAACAACTAGACCCAGTAGACAGATATATCAATCACTGCATTGCAAAGAGGGTTTTAACGAAAGCAGAGATTGATGCTATGCGCGAAAAGATAATCCAAGATATGCGCAATGCAATTGATTTAGTTATCGATCTGCCATTTCCTTCACCGGAAGAAGCATTCCGAAATGTATTCATGGATTGAGTATTATGTTACCAAAAAAAATCATGCTTCTTGGTTCAGGCGAACTTGGAAAAGAAACAATTATCAGCGCGCAAAGACTTGGTAATTATGTCATAGCAGTAGATTCATATCCAGATGCACCCGGCATGCATGTTGCCGATGAATGCGAAGTTATTTCAATGTTGGACGGTAATGCACTAGATGCAGTCATTGAAAAACACAAACCTGATATCATCATTCCCGAAATTGAAGCAATTCGTACTGAGAGATTTTATGTATACGAAGAACGAGGTATACAAGTTGTCCCAAGTGCAAAAGCTGCTAATTTCACAATGAACAGAAAAGCTATCAGAGATTTAGCCGCAAAAGAATTGAATGTGAAAACCGCCAAATATGGCTATGCTTCAACATTGGAGGAAGCTCAAAAAATTGCTCATCAAATGGGCTTCCCATGTATCATCAAGCCACTTATGTCATCTTCCGGAAAAGGTCAATCAACCATCAAAAGTCCGGATGATATTGCATCATGCTGGGAATATGCAGCTACAGGTGGAAGAGGAGATTCAACCGAAGTAATTATAGAAGAATTTATAACATTCGATTATGAAATCACTTTGCTAACTGTTACTCAACAAGATGGACCTGTTCTCTTTTGCCCACCCATTGGACATAGGCAAGAGCGCGGAGATTATCAAGAAAGTTGGCAACCATGTGCAATGTCTGATTTAGCCTACAATACCGCATGTACTATCGCTGAACAAGTGACCAAGGCTTTAACCGGAGCAGGACTTTGGGGTGTTGAATTTTTTATCAAAGGAGATGAAGTCTATTTTTCAGAATTGAGTCCACGCCCTCATGATACCGGTATGGTAACCTTGGCGGGTACACAAACATTTTCTGAATTTGAACTTCATTGTCGAGCAGTGTTGGGATTACCTATTCCCTATATTCAGTTGGAAAGACCCGGAGCAAGTTCCGTCATCCTGTCCATGGAAGAGAATCCAATTTCACCTGCATTTATAGGATTGAAAGAAGCACTTGCCATTCCACAATCCGACCTAAGATTGTTTGGAAAACCAATAACTCGGAAATACAGAAGAATGGGTGTTGCACTTGCTTGGGGTGATACTAATACATCGATAGAATCTCTCCGACAAAAAGCAAAACACATTTCAGATAGCATAACAATTCGTCCACAACAATGAATCAACTGTTAGGAACTTTATGCCAATCATGACATATCTTGAAGCAATCGCTGATGCACTTAAACTCGAAATGCGGAATGATCCATCCGTATTCATGATTGGAGAAGATATTGGTACATATGGTGGTGCATTCAAATTAACCAAAGGCTTTATTGACGAATTTGGTCCAAACCGAATAATTGATGCACCTATTTCTGAAGCAGCAATCATTGGTGCAGCAATAGGGGCTTCACTTAATGGAATGCGACCTGTCGTTGAGATGCAATTCATGGATTTTATCACCTGTGGATTTAATCAATTGGTTAATGTTGCTGGTACAACAGCATATCGTTGGGGTATCGGAATACCAATCGTTGTTAGGGGTCCTGCTGGGGGTGGTGTTGGCGCCAATCCATTTCACTCGCGAAATTCAGAAGCATGGTTTGTACAAGCAACAGGTTTGAAAGTTGTTTGCCCTTCTTCTCCCTCAGATGCCAAAGGTCTCATGACTGCCGCAATTAGAGACAATAATCCAGTTGTCTTTTTTGAGCATAAAGGACTGTACAGAAAAATAAAGGAAGAAGTACCCGAGGGAGAATATATCATACCATTGGGAAAAGCTCGCATTGTTCAAGAAGGACGTGATGCATCTATTATTTGCTATGGTAGTGTTGTGCACATGGCATTGGAAGTTGCTGAAAGATTACAAAAAGAAGGCGTTTCAATTGAAGTCGTCGATATAAGGACATTGGTACCCTTCGATGAGGAAACTGTGTTAGCCTCAGCCAGAAAAACAAATAGAGTGCTCATTACTCATGAAGCAACACTTACTGGAGGATTTGCCGGGGAAATCTCTGCAAGAATTACTGAAAAGGCATTTGATGCATTAGATGCCCCAATCAAAAGGGTTGCAGCTTTCGACTCCCCAACTCCATTCGCTCCTACTTTAGAGAAAGCAATGCTTCCAAATGCGGAAAAAATAGAGAAGGAACTCAGGGAATTGCTCCAATATTAACATATAAAATGGCCGAACTGATCATTAATAAGGTAAGATGGCATATTTCTTGCTTGAATTCATGAGTCCATCTTGGAAAAAGAATGAGGCTTAACTCGATATTTCATGTTCTATTGGTTATTGCTTGTCTTTCCATCATGAAAGCGCAAGATAAACCACTCTTACAATTTGGATCAGTACCTGATTCAATGATCGTGTTTAGATCGCCGAGACCTTTGATAACCGATCAGAAGGAAACTACTCAACAATCTTCATTTTGGAGTGTTGAATTACTTTTTTCTGGAAATGGGTTTGGAGCCGGATGTTCATTTTCCAAGCACTTTTCATCATCACTTTCGATGAATATTTTGCTTGGTTTGACCGGAAATAGGAATAGTGATGAGTTGGAATATATAGATCAGATTACTGGAAGCACATTTGTGCCTGATAAAGTCAATAGGCTTTTTTCATTTCCTTTGACTTTTGGTCTACAGAAGCGATTGTTTCGAGAATCACTTTCTGAATCATTTAGACCATTCATCGGAGGTGGAATTGGGTATGCCATGATTCTTCAGGTTCCATATAATCAGAATCTGATTCAAACGGAACAAAGAACTCTCGCTCATGGAAGACCGGCTGCTTATCTCAGTTTGGGATCAGCATTTGGAAATGAAGGTAAGACATCACTCACAGCACTGATACGCTACTATGTTATACCATTTGGCGGGACAGGTCTGGATAGCATTAAAAATTTACCAATCACTGACTTCGGTGGTTTATTTATCGCATTGGGAATAGCATTCGGAAATTGACACTATTTAAGGTTCGAGTTGTATGAATAGTTTACCTTTGAATGGGAAAAAAACAACATTGGTAATCATCGGAGCAATAGCTTCCTTGACTTTGGGTTTGGGAGAATGTGGCAGTGCCCCCGGCACACCGCAAGATGTCAATTCAACCAAAAAAGTATCCAAAAAAATCAAAAAATCCACATCATTGGATTCAAATCGAAAGGACAGTTCAAGTACAGGCAAATCTGCAAAGCCACAAACTGCCTTGACCGGGCAATTGATCACCTACACTAGATCGGTTATAGGGAATGGCAGACAACTTGACTCAATTCGAAGAGCATATAGAAAAGTAGATACAATTCAAAATATTGCATATCGTGCATTCATTACCGTAAACAGAAAAGATCTCCACTATTTTAGAGTTGGCGATACGGTTATGATTCCTAGTGTACTTTCACCAAACCTAACAGACTATTCAATCTTCCCTTCAGAATATCATGCTGCTGATTCCATTCCAAAATTGATTATGGTTTCAAATGCATGGCAGAGTTATGCATGTTATGAATATGGAAAGTTGATACGCTTTGCAGCATGTAATTCAGGTGAGGAAAGAAAAGCGACATTCCCTGGAAAGTATGCTTTGAATTGGAGACATATTTTACGGAGATCTTCACTTAACTCCAGTTGGATTTTGCCTTATACTTGGAATTTTCATCTTCAAGCCGGTAGTGCATTTCATCAATTCGACATGCCGGGTAGACCAGTTTCTCATTCATGCATTCGACAATTTCGCGATGATGCACGATGGCTCTTCTATTGGGGAGAAGGTGCTGTCAGAGATTCTCTAAAAAGAAGATATATCCCCTTTTCTGGAACACCGGTCATCATATTGGACATGTTTGATTTTTCCAGAAAGAAAGGTGGTCCGTGGTGGGACATAAAAGACAATTCATTCAAGATTGCTTTGCCCGATAACCCATTAGGTACAGAAGAAGCATGGATCCCAATCTCACAAGTACCAAGCAGTGTGAGGGGTGGATTGCAAAATAAAGAGCGGTATATCGCAGCTGAAGACACATTAAGAGCCCGTGGAATCATAAGAGATGGCGTAAAATTGAGAGCATCAATTCAATATTCTAAAAAGAAAAAGCCAGCGGTACCAGGAGCTGTACCTAGTCCTGTACCACAGCCAAAGCCATCGAATTAACTGTGAAAGATCTTGGAAATGGCTGATTTGGAAAAACTTTGTTATTTTTGAATCATCACCATTAGGATTTTCCATTGGCAGTTCATGACAATCAGTGATTTGAACGATAGACTCAATGAACTTTTTCCTCCCGAAACTGCCTGGAGTGGAGATGCCATAGGTTTACAAATTGATCATCATCCTCAGGATGGAGATATTCACTCTGTGTTAATAGCCTATGAGATTACTGAAGAAGTTGTTACCGAAGCACTATTACACCATGTCGATTGCATCTGTGTCTTTCATCCGCTGATATTTTCGCCTCTGAGAACAATCACAAGACAAGACAGAGTCTCATCTTTAGTGTATGACCTAATCCGCAATAATATCGGAGTTATTGTCATTCACACAAACTTCGACACGCATCCGCTTGGTACCAATGCATTAGCAGCCAAAGCAATTGGATTGGTTGAATCTTCAATACAACCTTTGGTGCCGGATATGCATCATGAACGATTTGGAATGGGAATCATCGGTTCTCTTTCTGAACAAATGAAGTCCTTTCAATTTGCTGAACATTGTGCCTCAATTTTTGGCTCCCCTGTTCGATATACGAAAGGAAAAACAA
The DNA here is from genome assembly GCA_009919265.1 of Bacteroidota bacterium. Classification (GTDB taxonomy): domain Bacteria; phylum Bacteroidota; class Ignavibacteria; order Kapaibacteriales; family UBA961; genus UBA961. The sequence continues at coordinate 47,143 of RGCF01000004.1, forward strand.
ACGATATCAAAACCGTTGCCATGGTTTGTGGTAGCGGATCACAATACATGCAACATGCTCTTGAAGCAAAAGTTGACTGCTTCATCACTGCTGATGTGAAATATCATCAATATCATGAAGCAAAAGGTTCAATCATGCTTATTGATCCAGGACATGCTGAAATGGAGAAATTCGTTGTGGAGGGACTGACTACCCTCTTAAAACAAGATGAAAAAATAAAGGAATTGAAGATTATCAGTTCCGAAGTCAATACTTCACCAATACTTTATGTTTAATTCGACTTTTTTGATTCAATCATATATCACCAAGAGCTACTTATGAACTCACTCGCTACAATGTTGTCAACCATGTCGGAAATTGATGCTATTCTGGATGACTTAAAAGAAGAACTTGGTGATTTACCTCAGCAAGTGAAAGAAGCAGAAGAATTCGTTCGATTGAAAAATGTACAAGCTGAACAAGCTGAGAAAGATATACATGACATCGAAGAATTTAAAAGTCGTTCACATATACGCCTTCAAGAAATCAAAGACAAGGAAGACCAATTAGCTCAGCAACAATTTAATGTTCGTAATAACAAAGAATTTGATGCAATCACACATGAGATTGAATCTCTTAGAGATGAACGAAACAAAATCTACGATGATCAAAGAACAATTGGCGTGAAGGAAGAAAATCTTCGTTCAATCATGGAACAAAGTAAAGCTGAACTTGAAGAAGCACAGCAACATTTATCCGAAAAAGAACAAGAACTCACAACAATTTCTCATGGCCATAATGATGAAATCACAGAGCAAACAAAAAAACGTGCTTCATTGGCTAAGGTAATTCCTACTCCGATCTTTGCAGAATATGAGCGTATTCGTACTTTTCACAAAGATGCAGCCGTAAAAGTTAAGAAAAATAGTTGCTCCGGATGTTTCAGTGCAGTCCCCCCTCAGAAAATTGTAGAAATGAGAAATAAATCTGATTTAATGTTCTTATGTGAGCATTGCGGAAGAATTCTTGTTGGAGAATAAATATTATTGACGGGGCTGTCGGAGAAGCGCGCCGTTTTTTACGGTGAGGAAAGTCCGAACTCCACAGAGCAGCGTGCTTTGTAACACAAAGGCGATGACTCATTTCGCAAGAAATGCGAAGTCGACGGAAAGTGCAACAGAAAATATACCGCCGTTTATACGGTAAGGTTGAAATGGCGAGGTAAGAGCTCACCGCATTCATGGTGACATGAATGGCATGGCAAACCCCACGCGGAGCAAGGCAAATAAGAAAGAGGTGTCTTTGGACAATCGGATTGCTCGTTCGATATTAAACTTTTTCGGGTATGCCGCAAAGAAATCAATGGCAACATTGATTCAAGATAAATGCTTCTCCTCCTTCAGGAGACAGAATTCGGCTTATAGACAGCTTCGTCTTCTTTTTTTTCTATGCTTTGTTTACTTAATAATACTAGACCCGAATGGGTGGATATAGCAGCTGCAAATATCAACACTCTTCTCATTGATCATGCACATTGCGAAAAAAAAGCAGCCGCAAATGCAATGTCTATGATTCAGCGTTATCCGAATCATGAACAAATCGTCAGAGAAATGATTCTCATTCTAAAAGAAGAATGGGAGCATTTTGAAAAAGTTTATGAACGTATCATACAGAATAACATGCAGCTGACAACAGACATTGGGGATGACTATGCACAACAACTTTCAAAACATATTCGCAAACGAGAACCTGAAAGAATGCTTGACATGCTGCTCATAGATGCTCTAATCGAAGCACGTTCTTGTGAACGGTTTTCCCTCCTCGCAACAGCACCGACAATATCTGAAGATTTGCGAAAGTTTTATCAAGATTTATTTGTAAGTGAAGCGGGACATTATACCACATTCACAGAACTAGCCAGAGCATATTTCCCTGCTGAAATCGTAAAACAACGACTACATGAATTGGCAACTATTGAAGCTGCCATCATTGATACCCTTGGCCATCAACCAACAATTCACGGTTGATATCATGAAATCCCCCTCAATCATTTTCATGGGTACTCCCGAATTTGCAGTACCTGCACTGAAAGCACTTCATGATGCCTTCGGTTTGGCAGCAGTCGTCAGTGTGCCAGATAAACCAGCAGGAAGAGGAAGATCAATGCAATGTTCTGCGGTAAGCAGAGAAGCTGAAAAACTTGGTATTCCATTATATAAACCACAAGATTTGCGCGATCCAAGTTTTATATCTTCATTAGCTTCCTTAAAGCCGGATATCATTGTAGTCATTGCATTTAGAATACTACCTAGAGAAGTCTATTCAATTGCTCGTCTTGGATCATTCAATATTCATGGAAGTTTACTCCCAAAATATAGAGGTGCAGCACCGATTCAATGGGCAATCATCAATGGAGAACAACAGACCGGTTTGACATCTTTTCTACTCAATGATGCTGTAGATACAGGAAGTATAGTAGAACAAATAGAGATTTCTATCGATCCTGACATGACATCCGGAGAACTCTTCACTGCACTCATGAATCCTGCAGCTGAACTTGCCATACAAACCTGCAATGCATTATTAAATGGAAATGCGAACCCAATTTCTCAAGACGATACGCTAGCAACGCCTGCACCGAAGATTTTTAGAGATACATGCAAGATTGATTGGAACAAGACTGCAGTTGATATCAATAATCTTATTCGTGGTGCTAATCCCAAACCAGGTGCTTGGACTACCTTTAATGATAGAACATTCAAGATCCTAAAAGCAAGAATCAATAATGCGGAACCTAATCTCCAACCAGGTTCATATATTATTTCTGACTCAGATGTTACAGTCGGTACTGGTAATGGATTGATTTCATTATTGGTAATACAAGAAGAAGGAAAACCGAAAATGCCTATTGCGGATTTTCTCAGAGGATATCGAGGCGTAAAAGAAGGAATATTCTCATGATGGATCCATTAGAATTTTGGACACTTTGTAATGCAAATGGGATCTTATTGACAAGAGAACAAATGGAAACATTTGAACGATTTCATGATGAATTGATCTATTGGAATGAAAAAGTCAATCTTATTTCTAGAAAAGACATTGATAATATCTGGATTCGTCATTTTATGCATTCACTCAGCATTGTCAAAGCAGATATAATTCAATCCAAAAGTACATGTCTTGATGTTGGATGTGGTGGTGGATTTCCAGGAATTCCAGTTGGTATTGCAAGACTGGATCTATCAGTCACAATGGTTGACTCTATTGCAAAGAAAATGAAATTAACAGCTATGTTTGCTGATCATACAGGGCAAAGAAATTTCAAAACAATTGTTTCTCGCATGGAAGATATAGCAAAAGATAAATCTCAACAACAAAGGTATGACCATATAATAGCAAGAGCAGTTGCACCAATAATATCACTCATACAGTGGACAAAACCTCTATTAAAGAAAGATGGGTCATATATATTACTAAAGGGCGGCGATCTAACAAGTGAGATACTGGAAGCTCAACAAGCATTCCCTAGTCTTATTATCAAAGAATATCCCATCAATTGGATTGGTGTAAACTGGTTTACAACAGAAGAAAAGAAAATCATTCATTGCTATTTTCAACCCTAATGTGACATTTTAATCGAATATTTGTCTTATCTTATTGTAAACAATAAGATCTAAGCTCATGAATAGACGCACTTTTCTTACCGGTACACTTGTAGAACAAGTTGAACAACCATCATCAACAGCCAAGGCAGTTGCATCAGCTTTGGACCCCTTTTCTGGCCAATGGACAGATAAGCAAAGGAAACACCTCTTACATAGAACAATGTTTGGGATTCAGCTAAAGCAATTTGAACAAGCTAGCATGATGACCTTACAAGAAATTCTTGACATGCTCTTTTCAGCACAGACTCTTCCCTCTCATCCCGTCGCCTATTTGAATACCGGAAATATCACAGCTGGAAATGACTGGACTGCAGCAACTTATGATGTAAACCAAGAAAATGTTCGATTGGCTTTTCTTCAGTCATGGCAAATTTCCATGATGCTGAATCAGCCAATTCGCATTCATGATAAATTGATGCTTTTCTGGCAAAATCATTTTGCAACCGGATCGGGTTCGGTTAAAGATGCGCGACTCATGCATAAACAGTATGAATTACTGTTCAACAATGTATTAGGAAATTTCAAATCAATGGTGGAATCAATTGTTTTAGATCCTGCCATGCTACGATATCTCAATGGAAATACAAATAGCAAAGATCGACCAAATGAGAATTTTGCAAGAGAACTTCAGGAATTGTTTACCATCGGGAAAGGCCCAGAGATAGCTCCAGGAAATTATACCAATTATACAGAACAAGATATCAAAGAAGCTGCAAGAATACTTACAGGGTGGTCAGACAATCAAACAACTCAAACTGCTACCTTTAAATCTGCAAGCCACGATACTGGTAAAAAGACCTTTTCTGCAGCTTATAAACAAACAGTTATACAAAGTGGTGGAACAACAGAAGCACATGCAAAACAAGAAGTTTCAGCTCTTATCAACATGATATTCGCTCAAGAAGCGACATCACTGTATATAACAAGAAAATTATATCGTTTTTTTGTCGATTATATCATTGATGAATCTGTTGAAACATTTGTGATCCAACCATTAGCAAAACTATTACGCGAGAGCTCTTTTGAAATAAAACCTGTATTACAAACTTTGTTTAAAAGTGAACACTTTTATTCAAGTACCTTCAAAGGTTGCTTTATCAAAACACCAATGGATTTTGTGATTGGAACAAGCAGATTGTTTGAACCTGCTTTATTGTACCCTCAGGATCAGAAAGAAGTTCATTGGGCATATCGCACTTTGCGAAGATTGATGGCACAAATGGGACAAGATCTGATAAGCCCACCCAATGTAGCTGGTTTGCCAGCATATTATCAAGAACCTGCATATCATGAATTATGGATAAATGCAGATACTTTGCAAAAGCGCATAAAATTTATTGGAGATTTGTCTGTGGATCATCTTCAATTGGATGAAATGGCTTATGGAAAAGGTGCATTAATCGATGTTTTTAAGATTGTAGAATGGGCTGGCGATCCCTCTGATTCAATGCAAATAGTTGAAGCTTGGTGTGATTGGTTCTATGCCATAGATATAAATGCAGAAGTAAAACATGTGATGCAACGATTCTTAACCGGCGGCCTCGAAGACTTTGTTTGGACAAATGAATGGATTGAATGGAAAAACAATCCAACTGAAGACAAAACCAAAGCAATTGAAGTCAAATTACGCACCTTATTAAAATATATGTTGAGCATGGCAGAATATCAATTGGCATGAGGAATACACTATGAAACGCAGACAATTTCTCCGAAATCTTTCATTGGCAAGTGCAGTAGCTCCAATTATGCTCAATGGATATTCCGTACATGCATTCCAAGATCATCAAATGTTTTCTCCTCTGGAATTAGCAGATTGTGATGAACGCATTCTTGTTCTTGTCCAATTGAATGGGGGCAATGATGGTTTGAATACTGTGATTCCATTGGATCAATACGGACTCTATCAATCCGCAAGAAAAAATATAGCAATTCAAGAACAATCTGTTTTAAAACTTACAGATTCTACAGGCTTGCATCCACAAATGCAGGCTTTTCAAACCATGTTCAAAGATGGTACATTGAAACTCATTCAAGATGTTGGATATCCAGTCCCAAATTACTCGCATTTTCGTTCCACTGATATTTGGCTTACTGGTTCTGATTCAGAAGAATATCTAACTACTGGATGGCTAGGTAGATATTTAGATAAACGCTTTCCTAATTATCCATCAGCTTATCCAAATGCTGAGATGTCAGATCCACTTGCTATACAAATAGGATCCGTTCTTTCATTGGGATTTGAAGGTCCTGCAGCAAATATGGCAATGGCATTTACAGACCCAACATCCTATTACAATATTGTTAATGGTTCAGGAAATCAAAGCTCAACAAATAGATCTGAATTTGAATTGGCATATATTAGAAAGATCGGTGAACAATTACAAAAGTTTGCAACACCCGTTAAAAATGCAGCCTCAAAAGCTAAAAATAAATCAACCCTATATCCAGCAGCAAAGTCTAATCCTCTTGCAGATCAGTTGAAAATTGTAGCTCAGTTAATTGCCGGTGGATTGAAAACAAAAGTATATATGGTTTCTTTGACTGGATTCGATACTCATGCCAACCAATTGCAAGGTGGTAATGGCACACCGACTCCTCATGGAACATTACTTCAACAAGTGTCCGTTGCAATTCAGGCATTTATGGATGATTGCAAACTCTTGGGCATTGATCATCGCATCTTAGGCATGACATTTTCTGAATTTGGAAGAAGAATTGCATCAAATGCCAGCGCAGGAACAGATCATGGTGCCGCTGGCCCCGTCTTTCTTTTTGGAACTCAAATCCTCCCAGGTATAATTGGCCATAATTCGATCATCCCTCAAAATCCTGGCCCAGAAGACAATATACCCATGCAAACAGATTTCAGGACACTATATGCTTCTATACTCAAGCAATGGTTCTGCATCGCTCCGGCAAACTTGAAAGAATTGACCGTACATGACTTTGCCTATGATTTACCAATCCTTCAAAATTCAACTTCTACTGTTCAAGAGTCGATATCAGTATTGGAAGAAACAGTATCAATTTTTCCCAATCCAGCAATCGACCTTATAACATTGACTGCAAATTGCCCAACCAAAATCCAAGCAGTTTCTCTTTTTGATAATACCGGTAGATTTGTAAAGCAACTAATAGGCACTATCCCCCCAGGCCCTTACTCAATGACAATTCAGCTCAATGGACTTAGCCCCGGATATTATATAATTCAATTCCAACTTCCATTTGGGCAAGTCCTTTCCAAACCTTTGATAGTAAGTTAAGTGTTATAATTTTCAAGTACTTACATTCTATTTAACTTCTTTTCAGTACATGTCCTAATTTTAGGGTACTTTTTAGGTATCTTATCTGTATCCTTATTGTTTTTCAAGTAAATAGAGTGCAAGACTTGAAAAATGAAGCATTTATGAATTTTTTTCAATTTGGGCAACAGTTCAGCAAAAGGTATATTGAGTTTCACATCGAGCAGCATACGATGTGATAGTTTCACACACTATCTAGGGAGTAACCGATGATAGGAATCATCAAAAGTTGTTATAGCATATGCATTGTGTCTATAGGCATAATGCTGTTTCATGCACCCCCCGCATCCGCACAGACTGTGACTGGTGGCCAAAATGGCAAAACCCAGCAAGTCCCCGAAGTTGGCAATGAACCTAAGAATACCGCCAGCAAGGTCATTTCAGAAAAACTTGAAAAGGCCCGCCAAAAGTATTTAAAGGCTTTAACTGCCATTGAAAATGACGACACTTTGTCCATCCCCCGACTTTTCGAAGATGCAGTTCAGGCTCTGAACTCCCTGGCAAGCTATCCGGGAATTGAATCTAACGAAGATTTTGCCGATTTGGCTCAATCTATCATAGATGACTATGAAAGTTATGTTCAAATCATAGACAGTTTGCCTGAGAGCTCTTCGGCGTTCATGCTTCGAAACAAAATTTATCAAGAAGTGGAAGACATAGATCCGGCCTCTCCTTCTATGTCAACAATGCAATTTACGAGTACCAGGGTATCCGGTGCACCCGGTGTTCCTGGCATGACAATTCCACTTGATATCAATGAATATGTTCAAAAGAATATCACATTCCTTTCGCAAGACAAAGGACGAAAGTTCTTTAAGCGTTGGATTGAAAAAAGTACTCGCTGGTTCCCTCTTCTCAAAAGAATAGCTCGGGAAGAAGATATGCCGGAGGATATTATATATCTATCCATGATTGAAAGTGCATTGAATCCAAATGCAGTTTCATGGGCTAAAGCAGTAGGCATGTGGCAATTCATGCAGGCCGCTGCAAGTGATTATGGTTTAACCATGAATTCTTGGGTTGATGAAAGAAGGGATCCCGAAAAATCAACTCGGGCAGCGATGCGATATCTTAAATGGCTCTATAATGAGTTTGGAGATTGGCATTTGGCACTTGCAGCATATAATAGTGGACCTAATGGTCCAGTTCGACGTGGAATCTCTCGCATACAAAAAGATGCTCCCACTTTTTGGGATATAAGGGAATATCTTCCGAAAGAAACAAAGAATTATGTTCCCCTTTATATTGCCACAGCAGTTATCTGCTTGAATCAGGAGCAATATGGATTCACTAAAGATGAACTTACATTTGAGCCAGAATATCAATATGAAACACATCCGATTGATGGATCAATCAGTTTGAAGGTTATTGCTCAATGTTTAAATGAATCAATTGAGCAAGTAAAAGAACTGAATCCGGAGTTAGTGGGTACAACTACCCCTCCGAATAGTGATGAACCTTATGAATTAAAAATTCCTGTTGGGAAAAAAGAACTGTTCGCACAAAACCTTGCGAAACTCTCACCAGAAGAATTAAATCCTTGGGTTCTTCATTCTGTCGAAAAGGGCGAGACCATTGCAGATATTGCAGCTAAATATGCTGTAAATACTCAAGATATAACATCAAACAACTCAATTTCAAGTGGTAGTAAACTCAAGAAAGGGATGTCAATTAGAATCCCCAGAGAGGCATTAGGAACAGCTGTTCTTACAGCCAATACGCCTTCAAGCGATACAATAAGTGGCTCAGTTTCTACTATTGAACAACCTGCGAAAAATTCTGTAGTGGAGTCTAATCAACAACAGGCTACAGTTGCATCACAAGTAGAGACCCCAATCAATACGACTGTACCAAAGAAAAATACTGTGCAGAATGATTTATTGGTGAATGCAAGTCCTTCGATTGCATCTAATCAAGAAAAAGTTATTGATAAAAAAACACCCAAGGAAGAAGTATTAGAGACTGAAAAACCAACAGCTATCTCTATTACATCTCAACAAACTCGTAAATCGCAAATAATCGAACAAAAAGATCAAGTTGAAATTGAAACCAAGAAAAGCGGTCGTGCTCATGTGAAGCATATTGTCCGCTCTGGTGAGTCACTCTACACTCTTGCTCAGAAATATGGAGTGAGAATGACTGATCTTAGGAATTGGAATGGGATTTCATTTGATACAGATCAATTGACCGAAGGTCAAGAACTTATTGTGTCTTCCACTGCAAGTCCAAAACTTGTCTATATCCAAGAGCAAAAACATAAAAGCCCGACACAAACTGTCAAAAGAGGAAATAAGCATACCGTAAAACGTGGTGAAACCCTCGCGCAAATTGCAGATGATTATGGAATTGACATTGAGTCTCTTAGAAAAGCAAATAATATAAAAAAGTCGGGTACTATTAGATCTGGTACAATTTTACGGATACCAAAACAATCATTCTCTGATGAGCGATCAACTCGTGCAGTTTCAAAAAAGAGAACATCAGGTTCAACATTGAAGGTACATTCTCTCAAAAAAGGAGAAACCCTTTCAAAGATTGCCGCTTTGTATAATGTTAGCGAAAAAGATTTGCGTTCTTGGAATCCTGGCATAAAGGCAAGCAAAGTGGTACGCGGCCAAAAGATTAAAGTGTATTCCAAAGTTTCCGGGAAAGGAAGTTCTTCGGAATCAAAAAATCGCTCTTCTTCTCGTTTGCCCAAACAATATAAGGTGAAGAAAGGTGATTCAATGAAAAGTATTGCAAGTAAATTTGGTATTTCACTTTCTCAATTAAAGAAGAAAAATAAAAAGTCAAAATCCGGCTTGAAAGCAGGACAAACATTGCGAATACAATAAACCTTTTTAGAGATATCATATCTAACGGCAAAACAGTATATTGTTTTGCCGTTTTTATTTTGAGTAACAATGAACACATATCTATTCATATTCCTTCTCTTATTTATCTATAGACTAGATGCTCAACAAGCATTAAGAACCATTCCTAATGAAGCTTTCGGTTTGGGAGAAAAGCTTGAATATAAAGTGGGCTATCAATTCGTAAAGGCCGGGGATGCATATTTTCATATTCAGCCTAAATCCTTTACTTATAAAGGTAGACCTTGCTATGACATACGATTTGAAGTCCGTTCATTGAAATCACTTGACTGGCTATATCGCGTTCAAGATATGTATCGTACAATTGTAGATATCGATGGTATCTATCCTTATTATTTTGAACAGAAAGTTCGAGAAGGTGGTTATAAAAAGGATGCAAAAGCACAATTTGATCATTCTTCAAAGCGAGCAATAGTTGGAGATAAATCATATCCATTCCCTACCTTCTCCCATGATATTGTTTCTGCTTTCTATTATGTAAGGACAATGGATTTATCTTCGAAGAAAAAGGGTGAAGTAATCCAGTTGAAAAATTTTGTTGATGATAGCACATATACGCTAGGTGTTCGAATTCATGGCAAACAAACAGTGAGTGTTCAAGCAGGGACCTTTGAATGTATTGTTGTAGAGCCGATGGTTACAAAGGGCGGACTATTTAAAAGCGAGGGCAAAATTCTCTTGTGGTTATCCGATGATGAAAGAAAAATACCCGTAAAGGTAAGCACCAAGGTATTGATTGGTGCAATTGAGGCGGAATTGACCAGTTTTTCAGGAACTAGAGGACCAATCAAGGCAAAAATCAAGTAAAAAACAATAATCCTCAGGGCATGAATTGTGGAATTTCCAGTAAATTTGTATGTATGTATCCCATTCAGATTGATCTATGTCCAACCTACAGAAAACTCACATAACTGATTCTTCAGCACTGGAAGACATATGTCATCTCTATGATGAACTCATTGATCAGTTAAAACCAGAAGTCAAACGCATATTGGAAGAGTGGGACCAAAAAACACAAAACTATCGCAATGAAGAATTCTCATATACAGTTCGAAATAAACAAATCAATGTAGAAAACTTCATTGAATCATTAAGTCATACCAAAATCCCCAAAATAGCTACACCACAATTCAAAGATTGGGGTGAAATAGTTAGGTGGAGTTTAAGAGAAAATTTTCCTGGTGAATTCCCTTACACTGCCGGTGTATATCCGTTCAAAAGAACAGGTGAAGATCCCACGAGAATGTTTGCAGGTGAAGGTGGACCCGAAAGAACAAATAAACGCTTCCACTATCTCAGTCATGGGATGCCCGCGGCAAGACTTTCTACTGCATTTGATAGTGTGACTTTATATGGAGAAGATCCAGATTTCCGACCTGACATCTATGGAAAGATTGGTAATAGCGGTGTTTCGATTGCAACTCTAAATGATGCAAAGAAATTGTATTCCGGTTTTGATTTGTGCGATCCAAAAACTTCCGTATCAATGACTATCAATGGACCGGCTCCAATGCTGTTAGCTTTTTTCATGAATGCTGCCATTGATCAAGAATGTGAAAAATATATTCATGAGCATGGTCTTTTAGATGAAGTAAAAGCAAAGATTGCAGCTGTCTATACTCAATCAACACATAGCACACCAATATATTGTTCAGATCCCGAGACCAAATCACAAGATTTACCTGAAGGCAATGCAGGTTTAGGATTGGCATTACTCGGTATCACTGGAGACAAGGTTCTTCCTTCAGATGTATATGAACAATGTAAAGAGCGAGCATTGAAGACTGTCCGCGGGACAGTGCAAGCCGATATTCTCAAAGAAGATCAAGCTCAGAATACTTGCATTTTCTCCACAGAATTTGCCCTCAAAATGATGGGAGACATTCAAGAATATTTCATAGAAAAGCAAGTTAGAAATTTCTATTCCGTGTCAATCAGTGGCTATCATATTGCAGAAGCAGGTGCCAATCCTATTACACAAGTTGCATTCACGCTAGCAAATGGTTTTACATTTGTGGAATATTATCTTTCTCGTGGAATGCATATTGATGATTTCGCGCCCAATCTGTCATTCTTCTTTTCCAATGGCATTGACCCCGAATACGCTGTGATAGGTAGAGTTGCAAGACGCATTTGGGCTAAAGCCATGAAAAATATTTATGGTGGGAATGAACGTTCACAAATGCTCAAATACCATATTCAAACCTCAGGAAGATCATTACATGCTCAAGAAATTGACTTCAATGATATTCGTACCACTCTGCAAGCATTGTATGCCATTTACGATAATTGCAATTCATTGCACACAAATGCCTATGATGAAGCAATAACCACTCCGACTGAAGAATCAGTTAGAAGAGCGGTAGCAATTCAGTTAATCATAAATCGTGAACTTGGATTAGCTAAGAATGAGAATCCGCTTCAGGGATCATTTATCATAGAAGAATTGACTGATCTTGTAGAAGAAGCTGTTTATGCTGAATTCAATCGAATCTCAGAAAGAGGCGGAGTATTAGGTTCCATGGAGACGATGTATCAGCGTAATAAAATTCAAGAAGAGTCTCTTTATTATGAAACTTTGAAACATACCGGCGAATATCCGATCATTGGAGTGAATACATTTCTGTCTAAAAATGGTTCACCAACAATTATTCCTCAGGAAGTTATTCGTTCCACAACTGAAGAAAAAGAACAGCAAATCACCAATGTCAGAGCTTTTCAAGATCATCATGCAAGTGAAGCGGAATTGGCATTGAAAAACTTAAAACAAACCGCCATTGCAGATGGAAATATTTTCGAAGCTTTGATGGAAGCCGCAAAAGTTTGTTCTCTCGGACAAATGTCAAATGCGCTTTATCAAGTTGGCGGACAATACAGAAGAAATATGTAATTCATTCTAAAAGGTTATCTCATGAAAACAAAGTATGTATCAATCATTGCGATGATTGGATTTGCACTTATTCTCAGCTCATGCTCTGATAGTTCTACCAATCCGACACCCTCAAATGACTATTTTCCAGTAACAGCAGGTAGTTATTTTGTTTACAACAATATTAGACTTGATTCTACAACCGGTAATAGGGATATGACTGCTTTACAAGTAGATTCACTCGTCGTACTTGCTGCAACAAACAAAGAAAATAAAACTGCATATCCATTTGATGTATATAGACTAAATCAGAAAATTAGAACTGACTATTATGCAAAGGATGGTCAAACTGTATGGGGATTTTGGAAATATATTCCACCAGGAATTACATTGTCTGAATTAATCAATACCATCGTTCCCCAAAATTATAGATGGTCAAAGTTTGCAGATTTTGCAGCAACAGGTGAATGGACCATTGCTGATACCACAATAACAGGACTTTCAATTCCCTTCAATGGACAAAACATTCCTTTGTCATCTAATATCAACATGAAAGGAAAAAAGATCGGTACAACAACAGAAACGATCAATGGCAACACATTCCCAAATACAACACAGTTTGAATTGACAGTAACACTCAAACCATCGATTACTATATTTGGAAATGTGATTCCAATTGATCCTATTCCAGTTAAGCAAACAATATGGGTTGCCAAGAGTGTTGGAATTGTAAAAGAAGAGTTCCCCTCACTTGATTTAAAAGTGGTAGTGCCTGGACTTGAGCCTATTACTTATAAAGGCGATGGATATGTAAAAGAATTACTTCGCTATTCAGTAAAATAATGACAACTGATTGCTAAGATATAGCATACCCCAATTGCAGATGCAATTGGGGTTTTTTATTTCACTATATGTCCAAACAAATCAAATTCAGCGGCATCATCGATTTCTACAGTAATCATGTCACCTGATTGCAATGGAATTTCTGATCTCACATACAATTCATTATCTACCTCTGGTGCATCACGATCAGTTCTGCATTGATATTCTCCATTGATTTCCTGCTCGACCATTGCTCGAACTCTCTTTCCTATCAACTCTTGATTTGCATCATGTGAAATCTGTTTTTGTATGTCCATCAAGATCGTTCTTCGTTCATCTTTGACTTCTTGAGGTATTGGATCTCCCAAAATATAGGCATAGGTATCATCTTCTTGTGAATAGGTGAATACCCCCATGCGATCTAATACACCGGTACTGACAAAATCACATAATTCCTGGAAATCTTGTTCAGTTTCACCCGGATAACCTACGATAAAAGTTGTTCTTAGAGTGATACCAGGAACTGTATCTTTAATGTTATGAATCAATTCCTCAGTGGCCCTTCTAGTAATGCCACGACGCATAGATTTAAGCATATTGGTTGAGATATGCTGCATCGGCATATCGATATACGAACAAATATTCTCTCTTTCGGCTATGACAGGCAAAATTTCTTTCGGGAATTTTGAGGGATAAGCATACATCAAGCGAATCCACTCTGCCCCTGATGCATCACTCAAACCGCGCAACAATGCATCAAGATTTCTTTTTCCATAGATATCCAGTCCATAACATGTGGAGTCCTGAGCAACAAGAACAAGTTCTTTCACACCCTGCCGCGTCAGTGCTTGTGCTTCCCTCACCAAATCTTCAATTGGCTTCGAGCGGTGTTTTCCTCGCATAAGGGGTATTGCACAGAATGAACAAGGATTATCACAACCTTCACTGATTTTCATATAGGCATAATGCTTGGGAGTTGAAATAATGCGTTCGCCCAAGAGTGCATATTTTAAATCAGGTGAAACCACTTTCAAAATATTGGCATATGCTTCGGTCCCAAAAAAATGATCGACTTCAGGAATCTCGGCTTTTAAATCATTCCCATAGCGCTCTGATAAACACCCGGCAACGATAAGTGTTTCTATTTTACCTTGTTTTTTCAATTCAGCGGCTTCAAGAATTGCTGAAACACTTTCCTCTTTAGCTAAATCAATAAAGCCACATGTATTGATGATGACTGTAGATGCCTGTTCTGGATCATCAACGAGTGTCAGTTTGGCAGACTGCAGATGCCCTGACAATACCTCGGAGTCTACTGTATTTTTACTGCATCCTAATGTAATTACAGACACTGTATCTTTTATTTGTTCTTGTATAGCCATGTTTTGTCAATCATATATTCATTGAATTCATGCAAAATAACAATTTGAAGGGTGCATTCATGTAAACAAGAAAGCAAATTATTTGCCTCATGGGGATATGACAGTTCGTATTTTTGCAATACAATCATTACTTTGCATATATGAGCACACTGTTGAACACGGCTATCGATGCAGCACGAAAAGCCGGAAGTCTCTTGAAAGAGGGATTAACATCTGACTTTTCAGTCTCCTCCAAAAGTCGATTCCATGATTTGGTAACCGAATATGATCTTCGTTCTGAGCGTAGTATCATGGAGCATATTCGCTTGCAATTTCCAGATCATGAGATATTGACTGAAGAATCAGGACATCACCATTCTGAAGGAGAAATTACTTGGATCATCGATCCATTGGATGGAACAGTAAATTTCGCACATGGCATTCCTTTCTTTTGCATAAGTATTGCTGCGATGAAAGATAATGAGATTCTCTGTGGCGTGATTTATTCTCCAATGACAGATGAACTGTTTACAACTGAATTGGGCAAAGGAGCATGGTGCAATGGTATGGCATTAAAGGTTACAAATAAGACAGTTTTGAAAGAATCATTTTTAGTGACCGGATTTCCCTATTCCGTAGCAGATAATCCCGGTCATTGCATTGATCACTTCTCACATATTGTTTCCCTTGGTATACCTATAAGAAGATTGGGTTCGGCAGCATTAGACTTGGCATATGTAGCTGCAGGTAGATTTGATGGTTTCTGGGAAATCGCATTGCAACCATGGGATATGGCAGCAGGAACATTATTGGTTCGAGAAGCAGGAGGAACTGTGATCGATTATGCAGGGAAAAATTTGAATGTGTTACAGTCTTCATCAATCATAGCCGGCAATCCATTTCTGGTCAAAGACATTCAAATTGAATTGCAGAAAGTTGATTTGTTATATCAAAGTGGTGACTTTCATGAGTAAACAAATTGAATATACCTATATGCATGGTGCAGGTAATATATTTTGCGTCATAGACAATAGAACACTACAACTAACAATCCCGGAACTCAAGAAATTTATTGTGGAAGATATTCCAATCAATTGGTTGGTGGATGGTCTCATTGCGATTCGAGATAGTGATGAATATGATTTTGAAGTTGATTTTTTAAATCCTGATGGTTCTCATGGTGCAATGTGTGGAAATGGCGCTCGATGCGCAGTGGCATATTATCTAAAGGAAATATTGAATCTAAGACCTGATATAGGTGATGTAGAATTCATGATGGCAGGTACAGAGTATCAAGCGGAGTATATTCTCTTTGGTGAAATTGTCAGCATATATTTTAAAGAAACACCTACAATCAAACTTGTAGAATTACCCACAAAACCTATGATACATGGGTATTATGTTGAAAATGGCTCGGATCATGTGATAATTGATGCAAAACAACTCATGAATCACGAAGATGAATTTGAAGATTTCCCATTGAACACATTTGCCAAGCCGCTAAGAAATTCAAAACTCTTTCCCAGAGGCGCAAATGTGAATATAGTATATGCCAAACCGGATGGTACTCTTCTTATTCGAACTTTTGAACGAGGAGTAGAACGCGAAACAGCGGCTTGCGGAACAGGAGCATTAGCTGCTGCATTTGCCTATGTATCTCAATCAGGTTCCCCATTTATTTCTGGCAGTGATCATACATATCCGAAATCACTCAAAACAAAGTCAGGTTATGTATTAACCATTAACAAGATAATTGGAAGTTCTGGACTTCGTTTATCAGGTCCAGCAGAATTTTTGAGTGAAGAAGAGGCCTATGAAATGTTTCTTCAATACAAAGTAGGATTATCATGATATTCATGGGCATAGATCCCGGAAGTGTGATTTGCGGATATGGTGTGATTGAAAAATCCGGCAATAATTCATTCCATGTACTTGAATATGGAGTAGTAGAAGCAAAAAAACATTTTGATTCCATGCCGCAAAGATTAGGTATGATCTATGAGGAATTGATTGCTGTGATAGAACGAACATTACCGGATGAAATATCGCTGGAAGCAACATTTTATGCAAAGAATGCTCAATCTCTCATTAAACTTTCTCATGCTCGAGGCGTGGCAATGCTTGCAGGAAATCAAAGAAGCATACCAGTAATCGAATATTCTGCAAAAGAAGTAAAAAGAGCCGTTACCGGAAATGGTAATGCAAGCAAAGAACAAGTTGGCTTCATGGTGAAATCTTTGCTAAAAATTGAAGAAGAATCAGCATACTATGATGCAACCGATGCATTGGCTGTTGCTCTATGTCATGGCATGAAACGTAGCACACCAAAACAAAGCGCTAAATCCTGGATGCAATTCATACATGAAAATCCTAATCGAATCAAGCGATGAACAATCATCAATTATTCATTGAATATTTAACGAATCGATTGCAACAACCATTGCCTGGTTGGGAATACCAGCAAAGGATGAGTCCATATGTACAGGGAAAGCGAACACTTGAGCCACGCATGGAACCCCAAGATGCTAAACAAACTGGAGTAGCAGCTTTGCTTTTCCCAGGTGATTTAGGGACTGAATTGCTTTTCACTATCAGAAGTCAGCATGTTTCCCATCACAAAGGACAAATTTGTTTTCCTGGCGGCAGAGCGGAATCAAATGAAAGCATTATAGAAACAGCACTCAGGGAAACACAAGAAGAACTTGGGATTATTGAGCAGATTTCTATCTTGGGTAGTTTAACCTCACTCTTTGTACCTCCTTCATATTCAATGATGCATGTGATAGTCGGACATCTCTCTTCAAAACCAACATTCAATCCGAATCCACAGGAAGTTGAAGAAGTTTTTTTTGTTCCTGTACATGATTTAGCATTTACGCATGAAGTGAAACATCTTTCCAAAATGCGCTCACAGGACATGGAAGTACTTGCACCATGCTGGGAAATACATCCAAAGAATCATTTATGGGGTGCAACTGCCATGTGCGTCAGTGAACTTATAGGTTTATATCAAGATTTTACTGAGTGCTATGTCTGAACTAATTACCATACAAGATTCTGCACTCAAGGAATTACGCCAATATTTTCCGAAAGATGATGTACTCACCTCATATGCACATCGCATACTCTATGCACATGATGCTAGTTCTTATCGAATTGTCCCAAAAGGAATCGTCTTCCCAAAAACAAATAAAGATATTTCATTTATGCTTGTATGGGCTAAGAAATATTCCATTGGATTGACATTCCGTTCTGCAGGAACATCACTTTCTGGTCAAGCAGTTGGCGAGGGTATAATAATTGATTGTTCAAGATATTGGAAAGACTGTACATATAATACTGAAACACAGTTAGTGACTGTACAACCGGGTATCATTGGGGGGCATGTCAATAGAATGCTTGCTAAACATCAAAGGAAAATTGGACCCGATCCGGCTTCCATCAATGCATGCATGATGGGAGGTATTTTGGCAAATAATGCAAGTGGTATGTGTTGTGGCATCGAATTCAATTCATATCATACTATTTCATCGATAGAATGCATATTACCAAATGGTGCTGTGTTTGACACATCGCTTCCTACTGCTGATGTATTACTTCAGAACGAATCTCAATACATATTTAATGGACTCATATCAATTAGGAATCGAATACTGCAATCTCCTGAACTCACATCCATTATCAGAAATAAATATCGTTTAAAGAATACAGTTGGATATTGCCTAAATGCATTTCTCGATGAAGAATCACCATCACAAATCATCAAGCGATTGCTGATTGGTTCTGAAGGAACATTAGGTTTTATTTCCAAAGCCACATTACAAACATTACCTGCTCTCCCTTTTGCAAGTACTGCAATGCTATTTTTTCAATCTATGGAGGATGCCTGTAAGTCCATTCCATTGCTTTCAGATACAAATCCCGTAGCTCTTGAAATCATGGACAGGCAAGCTCTTCGTTCTATTGAAAAGCAAGTAGGTGCTCCAGAAATCATCTCCACACTCGGTGATGATGCAACTGCAATGTTAATTGAATATCAATCTTCTTCAGCAAGTGCATTGGAGAATATGTTACATTCTTTCAATGTCATACAACATCAACTGGAATTGATTCAAGAACCAGACTTTACCACAGAATTAGAAAAAAGAAATCAATATTGGAAGATCCGAAAAGGAATGTTCCCATCAATAGGTGCATCACGAGCAAAAGGCACTGGAATCATCAATGAGGATATTGCTGTACCAATTCATGCATTGAGTGATGCTGTCCGTGATTTACGCAGATTATTTTCATCATATCACTTTGATGAAGCAATCATATTTGGTCATGCAAAAGAAGGTAATCTTCATTTTGTCATTGCTCATTCATTTGATACACCGGATGATATTGAACAGTTCGGTTCATTTATGCAGGATCTTGCAAAGCTTATCATTGATACTTATGATGGTTCGATGAAAGCTGAGCATGGGACAGGTAGAAACATTGCTCCTTTTGTTGCGCATGAATGGGGCGAAGAAGCATATGGATTGATGAAAGAGATAAAAAAACTCTTCGATCCAAACTCCATACTTAATCCTGGCATCATCATTAATGATGATCCATCAGCTCATGTGAAACATGTGAAATCATTCCCCATTATTGATGATGTCATTGATACATGTATAGAGTGTGGCTACTGTGAATCACATTGTCCTACGCATCAATCAACTCTTTCCCCTAGACAACGCATTATTTTAGATAGAGAGATCGCACTCATTGATGATGAGTTTATAAAACAGGAGTTATCAGCATTTGCACAGTTTCAGCAGATTGATTCATGCGCGACAGATGGTTTATGCTCCCTTTCTTGCCCTGTTCAGATCAATACGGGACAATACATTCTTTCAAAGAGAAATTCTAATCTTGAAGTTCTAGGGCAATCTTTTTCTCATGAGGCAATGCATATACACGAAAGAGACAAGAAGATTCAAACTCAACTAAAAATTGGCAAAATGGTTGCATCAATAATTGGCGGGAAGAATCTTCAAACATTGACTTCATTACTTTCACGGTTTGTGGAATCTCCTCAATGGATACCATCAATGCCTTCAATGTGGAAATCGAACCATCATATTGATAACAATGCCGAGATGATCTATATACCTTCATGCACAACTCGACTCTTTGCAAAGCCAGAAGGTGAACACCAAGCTCTACCAGATCTTATTTTGTCACTAGCAACTACAGCAGATATACATCTAACTATCCCAGAATCTACCGATCATCGATGTTGTGGATTAGCATATGAATCCAAGGGTGACTATGCAGCTGCAGCAATTGCATTGAATCAATGGAAGCAATATCTCCCTAGTACATTGCCACTATTAACAGATGCTTATTCATGTCATGCACATATGCAGC
Organism: Bacteroidota bacterium; assembly: GCA_009919265.1. Lineage (GTDB taxonomy): Bacteria > Bacteroidota > Ignavibacteria > Kapaibacteriales > UBA961 > UBA961. Next base: position 67,414 of record RGCF01000004.1, read on the forward strand.
AATCAACTGATACAATTGATATGGTAGACTTTGCAGAGCAATTAATAAAAAACTTGGATATTAGGCCCTTGCAAGGTGTAGCAATCTTACATCCACCCTGTTCTGTGCAAATGAATAATGGGATATCCCGATTTATATCCATTGCTAAACATTGCGCTGAAGAGGTATTTATTCCTGAATCGGTTGGTTGTTGTGGTTTTGCAGGTGACCATGGATTCCATCATCCCGAATTGGTTCAACATGCATGCAAAGACATGGCAGAAGAAATCAATGTTCAGAGAAATGTCATTGGATACTATTCGATAAATCCTACATGTGAATTAGGGATGCAAATAGGAACTGGTAATGTATATCGGTCAATCTTTTATCTCATTGATAGAGCATTACAATCATCCCTTTGATATATCAGCATATTTCTTAGAAAACAACCAAAGAAAACAAATCCCTGAAACAAAAAAGACAATTAAAGCAAACAAAGCAGATCTATAAGAACCACTAATCTGTAAGCTTATTCCAAAAAGCAATGGCCCCAACCAACTACTGCCTCTATCAGTAAGCTCATATAATCCAAAATATCTTGACTCACTTCCTGCTGGAATAATCTTTGAAAAGATTGAACGGGCCAAAGATTGACTACCACCAAGAACCATAGCGATGATTCCACTCAGAACATAAAAATGAATAGATGAACCAGGTGGTAAAAAAGCATAAGCGTACAGAATGATGCCCATCCAAAGAAATAAACTTACCATGAGCATATTCAAAGCAGAAGATGATTGAGCAAGTTTTCCAAACATCAAGGCACCAAAGACAGCTATGATTTGTACAAGCAAGATGGAGATTTGCAATGTTTCCAAAGGGAGATGTAATTCTTCGCTTCCAAATTGAGCCGCCATCGATATAACTGTTTGGATGCCATCATTGAACAATAAAAAAGCGATCAAAAACACCAATATCTTTGGTTGATGTAGAATATTCTTCAATGTTGCTAATGAAACAAATAAACCCTCGTTATTTCTCTCATGCTCTCTTTTTGGTATGTTCAAAAAAGGAACAAAGGTAAAGATTGCCCACCAAAACCCTGCCGAAGCAAGAGCGATTCGCACTGCTTGTCCGCCATCAATACCCAAAGATTCTCGTGACACATACAATCCGAGATTCAACAAAAGGAGCAGTCCTCCTCCTGCATATCCAATAGCAAAACCACGGGAAGAAACATGATCTCTATCCTCATGGGCGGCTACATCATTAAGCATTGCATTATAAGCCACGATTGATGATCCATAAGCTCCATTTGCAATAATGAAAAGTAGAGCGCCCTGAAGTGCATTTCCTGCCTTGATCCAATACATACTCATTGTTGCTAATGATCCAATAGCAGTGCAAGCAAGTATCACGAACCGTTTACCAAGAGGTCCATCAGAAGCATGCCCAATAAGAGGAAGCAATAAAAACTGGAAGAATACCGAAAGTGAAACAGCATAGGGGAACAGTGACTGTGGGGCTATGGGTATTCCAAAAGCGTACAAATACCCCATATTTCCAGCTTCGGTTAGAGCAATAGAAGTTAAATATGGGCCAAGAAAAACCGTAATAACTGTTGTTGTGAAAGCAGAACTCGCCCAATCATACATATACCAAGCATATCGAGATTGCATTGACATAGAAAATCCAGTATATCATAAAGTGTCTTGTAAATTACATTTTCTTTTGGATTTCAACTTGATAAGATATCGATACATAGCCCTCATGACATCATTTTTTTCTTGTCATTGAAAGCCTAGTCTCGTATGTTTGCCATTGAGTGTTTTTGCAGCATAAGAACATTCACCTTCATTTCACAATCGTGTATCTTCATAGTTTATGCAAAGGCTCTCCCTGAATAGTTGGGAGAACATATTGTATGCTATGCGGAATTTGTGATGTCATTTACTCTTTTTTCACATAATGATGATGCTTCGGACATGAACCCTGAAGCAAGAGCTGGTGCGGTAAGTCAACTTATTGTTATTGGACTTGTCGTGATAGCTGTATTGATTCTGGCCATTCGGTGGAAATCAACTCAACATGTGCAATCAATAGTCATTGAGGGGGTAAAAGCACTAAGACATGAGGAAATTCTCGCAATGGCTTCCCTTACTATGGCAGACACAACCGAAAGTGCTTCATCGAAAAGACTGGCGATCATTCGAGATAAAATACGGAAGCACCCATATGTAAAAGATGTCATTGTTGAAAGTAATGGAATCAGAGGTTTGAAAATTACTGTCTTTGAGAAACAACCTTACATAGCTTTTCCGTCTTCATTGGGAAAAATCGATTATGTAGATTCAACTGGCACAGTTCTTCCCTATGAAAAATTTTCACATACTTCGGATGTTCCAATTGTTCATGGGATTCATGATGGTTCAAAGATTGATCAGAAGATGCTTGTGAGCATCAAATCCATTATTGAAACCGCAAAATTGAAAGATATGGGTTTACAAGAACTATTATCTGAGATAGATATCGACAAGCAGGTCAATGAGTTTACATTCATCACAACTGATGGTGAAACACAGATCAAATTCGGCACACCGGAGAATATTGATCGAAAACTAGAAAAATTACGACTCTATATGCTGCATTCAGCAAATAGACAGGGTCATCCTACATATGTTGACATTCGTTGGAAAAATCAAGTAGTCATTGGGAAACAGCCCTTGCTTGCAAGCACCAATTCTTGATGATGATTTTTTAAGGATTTATCTATGGCTACAGGTCAATACAAAGCAGTTTTAGACATCGGGACCACGAAAGTTGTCGCACTTATTGCATCAACAAACAATGCACAAGGCGGAATTGATATTTTAGGTGTAGGTGCATCAGTGAATGAAGGATTGAAAAGAGGGGTAGTTATCAATATAGACAAAACAGTAAAAGCTATCAGAAAAGCTGTCGAGGTAGCTGAGCAGCAAGCAGGCATAAGCATATCAGAGGTAGTCGTAGGGATTGCCGGAGACCATATTCAATCACTCCTCTCACGCTCAATCATTGCTATTCCAAATGCAACTAGGGAGATTTCACAATCGGATATACAGAGAATCATAGATGATGCTCGGAATGTGAAATTGCCAGCTGATCGCCAAATACTGCATATTCTTCCGCAAGAATATATCATCGACGGACAAGACGGCGTTACTGATCCCATTGGTATGAGTGGCGTTAGGATGGAGGCAAATGTTCATGTCATCACAGGACTCCTTTCCGCTATCCAAAATCTTCAAAAATGCATTGAAAGAGCAGGCTTGGTAGTCGCAGATATGATCATGGAGCCAATCGCTTCTAGCACTGCAATCTTGGATAATGACGAGAAAGAAGTTGGGGTTGCACTTATTGACATAGGTGGTGGTACAACAGATATCGCTGTCTTTAGAGATAATGTGATTCGCCATGCATCCATCATTTCCCTCGCTGGCAATCAAATTACCGAAGATATATCATCAGGTCTTGGAATCTTACAAAATCAAGCCGAACGTTTAAAACGAGATTTTGGCCATGCAACTGCGGAAAGCATTTTGAATGAGCAAACAATCATGATTCCAGGTATTGGTGGTCGTAATCCCATGGAAATCAACAAAAGCCTGCTAGCAAGGATAATCGGACCAAGATTGGAAGAAATTTTCGAGCTTTGCTTTGAAGAATTGAGAAAATCCGGCTTCATTCATAGACTACCCGCAGGTATAGTACTAACCGGTGGAAGCGCCCTTGTCCATGGAGCCGATGATCTGGCTTCAAGAATATTTGGCATGCCGGTTAAGTTGGGCATTCCAAATGGAAGCCAATTTGGTGGGTTCGGAGCAGAAATTGAACATCCAATGTTCTCTACTTCAGTGGGACTTCTCTTACACAGATTTAATAATGTTCAAGGACAACGATCAACCACTCAATCTCAACAACAAGAACTACCACCCACATCCTCTACTCAAGATGAAACAGGGAAACAATCTCTGATAAAAAGGTTTTTTACCTTTTTTGATGAACTTTAACTTGACATTTGTCCCCTTATTCCCTATATTGCTGTGCATGATATATTGTGCAGCCAATATATCGCCCAATGCAAGTTCACACTCTTATGTATTTTCAGCAGCGGATTCGTATGCTCGAAATGCTTTACATCCAATTGACAATAACTAATTTTCCTACACTTTTCCGGGGGGAAATGTGATAACTATTGATACAGATTCAACCAATTACGGTGCAAAAATCCGTGTGATTGGAGTTGGCGGTGGCGGTGGCAATGCCATCAATAGCATGATTCAACGAGGTTTAACCGGTGTTGATTTCATTGCAGCTAATACAGATGCTCAGGCATTGTCGAAAAATTCCGCTTCCACAAAGCTTCATATTGGCAAAGAATCAACAAGAGGACTTGGTGCCGGTGGAAGACCTGAAATCGGCAAAGAAGCAGCAGAAGAAAATGCTGATGACATTCGCGAATATTTGTCTGGTAGCGACATGATATTTGTAACCGCCGGAATGGGTGGTGGCACCGGGACAGGTGGCGCACCTGTTGTTGCAAGAATCGGCCGAGAGCTTGGTGCTTTGGTAGTTGGCATAGTTACAAATCCATTCAATTTTGAAGCAAAGAAAAGAGCAAATATTGCAGAGCAAGGCATCAATGAATTAAGAGAATATGTTGATGCATTGATTGTCATCCCAAATGAAAAACTCCTTTCCATTATTGATAGAAATACTTCATTCATAGAAGCATTCCAAAAAGTAGATGATGTATTGTATAATGCAACGAGAGGTATTTCTGATATTATCTCTGGGAATGGCTATATCAATGTTGACTTTGCAGATGTTCGATCAATTATGAAAGATATGGGTGATGCATTGATGGGTATTGGTATTGCATCTGGTGAACATCGTGCAATTGCTGCCGCTCAAAATGCTTTGAATTCTCCACTTTTAGAGGGCGTTTCGATTACTGGCGCACAAGGCATTTTAGTTAATATTAGTGGTGGCGCAAGTATGACGATGCATGAGATTGGTGAAGCCGTTTCAATCATTGAAGAAAATGCAGGGAATGATGTCAATCTGATTCATGGTATTGTCTATGATGAGTCATTAGATGACAAATTGATGATTACTGTTGTTGCAACGGGATTCAAAAGAGGACAGTATCAAGTAACAACATCCCTATCAGCCCCACAGATTAATGTTCATGCAAAACAGCAATCCATTGAACGTCCTATTACTAATCAAACATCCATTCCATTGTCAACGACACAAAGTACATCGCCAACAATGCGAACAATACCTGTGCATGCTCAACCTGAGCAAAGACAACAAAAAATAACCATCAAGCCGGTAAAGGTTTATGGAGATATAGACGATGAACAGTCTGCTCCACAAATCATACCTGCTGCACAAGAAAAGCCCCAAGAACCACAAATTGCCATAACACGCAATCAACCAGCTTATATTCGTCGTACAGACCCAAATGCAGTGCGTCAAGCGAATGGCGGCTCGATAAGAATCAATTCGGTGAATGATTTACCAACTGGAGTGCGCAGTACTTCACAACCGGTAATCATCAGAGACCCCAAATCATCGGTGGTTGAAAAACCGGCATTTTTACGAAAGATTATGGATTAAAAAAAAGCCCTGATGTTTATCAGGGCTTTTTTTTTACAATCCACATCGTTGAAAGATAATGTCAACACTTTTGTGAAGTGTTGTACCTTTCCCAAAGATTTCCCTCAGTTCTTGTTCGGAAATGATTGCAAGTACTTCTTGATCTTCAATGAGATTAAGAAGCAATGAAGTTTTTTCTTGCCAAGTTTTCATGGCTGATCTTTGCACCAATGCATAGGCTGCTTCACGAGTCAATCCTCTTCTTACAAATTCAAGCAGGATGGTTTGCGAGAATACAAGACCATATGTTTTTTCGATATTACTTTTCATTGTATCAGGATATACAAGCAATTTATCCATCAAATTGATTGTAAGGTTTAGCATATAGTCGAGGGTAATTGTTGAATCAGGACATATCACTCGTTCTACGCTGCTATGTGAAATATCCCGTTCATGCCATAATGCATTATTCTCCATTGCGGCCATGGCATTCCCTCGGAGCAATCTTGCCAAACCACATATACGTTCAGATACAATCGGATTACGTTTGTGAGGCATTGCAGAACTACCTTTTTGTCCCTTTGAAAAATACTCTTCAGCTTCCAATACCTCAGACTTTTGCAAATGGCGTATTTCTGTGGCGATTTTTTCAAGTGATGAACCAATGATTGCTATAACTGATAAAAATTCGGCATGTCTGTCTCTTTGCACAACTTGGGTTGATACAGGAGCATAAGAAAGTCCAAGCTTTGAACATACATATTCTTCAACAAATGGTGATAAATGTTCAAATGTACCCACTGCACCGGATATTTTACCAGTTGCTGCATGTGTAATAGCTAATTGAAGACGAGTGATATTCCGTTTACACTCTTCATACCATAAGGCACATTTCAAACCAAAAGTTGTGGGTTCAGCATGTATGCCATGTGTACGTCCAACACAAACTGCATATTTATATTCTTTTGCTTTTGCTGACAACACATCCTTCAGCATGTTGAGAGATTTCAATAATAGTTCACCCGATTGCTTCATTTGCACAGCCAAGCATGTGTCGAGTACATCACTGGATGTCATACCCATATGAATGAATCGTGAGCTTGGTCCAACATATTCTGCAACATTTGTCAAAAAGGCAATAACATCATGTTTTGTCGTTTCCTCTATCTCCAATACTTTAGCCACATCAAATTGAGCTTTCTTTCTAATGATAGCAACATCCTCTTTAGGAATCAATCCGAGCTCTGCTTGGGCTTCACATGCAAGTATTTCGATCTCCAACCAAATAGAATATTTGTTTTGATCTTCCCAAATCGAGCCCATTTCGGGTCTTGTATAACGATGAATCATAATGAACTAACTCTTTGTCAAAATAGAAATAGCTTGTTGATATTTTTCTTTGATCGCATCAATGATATGTTGTGGCAATCTAGGCGAAGGTGCTTGTTTATTCCAGTCTAATGTCTCTAAATAATCTCTCAATACTTGCTTATCAAAATTCTCTTGTTGATTACCAAGTGAATAGCGTTCAGCAAGCCAATACCGAGATGAATCAGGGGTTAAAGCTTCATCAATCAATATAAGATTGTTATTCACATCAACACCAAATTCGAATTTGGTATCAGCGAGAATGATACCTCTTTTTTGAGCATATTCATGAGCAAAAGCATATAACTTCAATGAGTATTCCCTAGCTTCGATTGCCCTATCTCCACATAATGCTATTGCCTGTTCAAGAGAAATATTTTCATCATGCCCCTCTTCTGCCTTTGTAGCGGGTGTAAAAATTGACTCAGGCAATTGTTCAGATTGTTGTAATCCTGAAGGAAGAGAAATTCCACAAATAGCTTTTGACTGTTGATATTCTTTCCAACCAGAGCCTGCAAGATATCCTCGAACGACACATTCAATTGGTAGAGGTTTTGTCTTTTTCACCAGCATTGAACGTCCTTCCAATAATTCACTGTATGGTGCCAGTATATCGGGATATTCTTCGGGTTTTGTACTTATGATGTGATTTTCAATAATATGTGATGTTTTTTCAAACCAAAACAAAGAAAGTTCTGTCAGCAAAGTTCCTTTCCCTGGAATGGCATCTTCCATGATAACATCAAAAGCAGATATCCTATCTGTTGCAACAATGAGTAATGCATTCCCTAAGTCATATACATCTCGTACCTTCCCTTTTCGGAAAAGTGGTATTCCGGGAATATCTGTGCTTTTGATTGCTGTAGTCATAGGGATAGAGCATTCAGATTGGGAAATTCAAGGTAAAATTACTGAATATTGACAAGTCATCCAGCCTTGAGTTTTCAACATGTTCATATCAAGCATTCGAGCCCAATTTTATATCTTTGTACACCTTATTATACGGAGTTTGAGATGGCTAGTACAAAACACAAAAAGAACATAGGAAAGCAAAGACAAACCAGCACAGTTTCTTCCTCTTGGAAGTTCCCTTTAGATTCACACAATTATAAGATTTTGGGTATTGGGGCAGTTGTCATTGCAATTGGATATGCTTTGATGTCTACCGGCATTTCAGATGATCCATCCCAATGGAATAATCCATTAGCGGTAACGATTGCACCAATTTTATTGGCAATTGGATATTGTGCCATCATTCCCTATGGTTTGCTCGCAAGAAAGAAGAATTCTGAGGTACTAAACACTGATTCAGAATGATTTCTGATTTATGGGCATGAGCAAACAAACTAATGATATTGTCGACTCATTTGCTGACAAAGCAAGTTCGACTGATGAGCAAAAGGTACTTGATGATGTCTCATCCAAAGTTCAAGAGCTTCACTCTTCAAAAAGTACTGCTATCAAAGAATTATTACAACATGTCAAACTTGCATTTTACATGTTGAAGGACAAGAACTATAATCTTTCATGGAAATCAAAAACACTTCTTATAGGGGCATTATTATACTTTCTATTGCCCACTGATCTCACTCCAGACTTTCTGCCAATAATAGGGTATATTGATGATGCTGCTGTGATATCAGCAGTATTCAAACGCTTGGCCAATGAAGTGAAATCCTATGAGTCCTATCTCAATCAGTAATTCTATATCACCCTGTTCCCACCAGCATATATCATCCCCATCATCAAATCTTTCAAATCTTCCCCAATAGATTTACAAGTTCCAATATCGGTCATCGAAGGTAAATGTTCAGAAAAGAAGCGTTGAAACATCGACATTTCAATAATAGTTGAAGCCAATGCTCTTGGATAACGACAACTTGGATTCAAGTTTGCTATAACAAATGCCAAATGTGATGTCACGGACTTGATTCTTTTAAATGCACCTCTATGATTATCATTATCAACATGCTTTGTCATGAATGTTTTTACTGATTCACTCATGACAATATGATACATATGCTCACCATTTATAGATTTCTCAGCAATGTATACTTTGGGTGGTGTACAGAGTATGTCTATGATTGAATGAGCTTTTGAAATGGGTGCTTCATCAGATGACATGATATCCTGACATGTCACATCTATCATTCCCCAGTGTAATGCATTGATATACAGTAATAGTCTGTGTTTATTTTCAAAATACCGATAAATAGATGCTTCCGGTGATCCAATTTCAGCTCCTAGTTTTTTGAATGTGAATTCTTCAAAACCAATATTTGACATCATATGAATGCCATCATAAACAATTGATCTACCAAGTTCTGTTTGATAGGGATCTTTTAGTGCAAACACTGATATTTCATCAAATATATGTGAAATTGATTCTGTCAATTCAATAACCTGCTATGGCCCATAGATAATATGCAATTGCTTTTCTGAAATTTATTCTTGCATCAACTTCTCTAGAAGCAGACTCAACAGTGAATCGTTCACGGAAATTTACAGTAAATAAATTCCCTTCTCCTCTTTCATACAATTCTCTTTCAGCCATTTCCATTTGTTTTGCAGCTTGTAATTCATCTTTTGCAGCAATTGCTTGTTCAAATGTTGCAATCATTTCTGAAGCAGCATCATCTACTGAAGCAGATATTTCTCTCTCAATTGTATTTCGTTTAAATGTCAGAGATTGTTGTTTGATTTCAGCAAGTGCGGTTTGTCCACGAGCATCTCTAAACAATAATGGCATATCGGCTTGTATTCCAATCTTATAATTAGAAATTGAGCCATCAAAGGTTTCAAATGTTGAATAAGGTAATACTTTCAATGCGATATTCGGCTTTTGTTGTTCTTGAGCAAATCTTATATCAATATCAGCTTGTTGAAGTTCAGCTGAATTTCGGTTAAGTTCAGGTCTTTTTTGTAAAGACATTTCTTTGTCTTTCATATATGCAGTACTATCCAATCGAAATACCTCAATAGGATGTTGAGGTATGATGCCTGGTGGAATCTGCGCTGGAGATCCATTACTATTCCACAGAAAGACTGATAAAGCGATTGTTGCTTTTTCTAGTTCTCTTCGTGCTTTAACAAA
>RGCF01000031.1 GCA_009919265.1 Bacteroidota bacterium
GTAGCCAAATCTATTTCTCTGTTGAATGCAAGTATTCCGCCAAAGGGCGATACTGTATCTGTTGCAAATGCTTTCTGATATGCATCAGATAAGGTTGTTCCAATTCCCACACCGCAAGGATTATTGTGTTTGACTATCACGGTCACAGGTTCATCGAATTCAAGTGCAATGCGTGAAGCGGCATCGATGTCCATGATATTGTTATAGGACAATTCTTTTCCATGCAATTGACTAAAAATCGAAGTAAAGGTTCCATAGAGCGTCGCATTCTGATGTGGATTCTCTCCATAACGAAGTGATTGATCCTTTGCATAGGAAAGTGTGAACAAGTCCGGAAATGCTATGCCTTGTTGTTCTGCAAACCAGCGAGCAATCATTGCATCATAATATGCTGTATGTGCGAATGCTTCAGCAGCTAGTGTTTTTCGAAATGACAAATTCAAACAAGCTCCTTGTTTCAATTGTGTCAGCAATTCTTGATAATGATTGGGATTGACAACGATTGCAGTCCATTCATAATTCTTTGCCGATGCGCGCACCATTGCAGGACCCCCTATATCGATATTCTCGATGCAAGTATCAGGATCAATGCCCGGCTGAGAAATTGTCTTTTCAAAAGGATATAAATTCACGATTGTCAGATCAATTGAGTTGATTCCATGTTCTTCCATTTCGGATTTATGCTTGGGATTATTCAATCGAGCAAGCAATCCGCCGTGAATTTTGGGATGCAGTGATTTTACTCTACCATCCATGATTTCAGGAAAACCGGTGATATCTTTCACTTTTGTAACAGGTAAACCGGCATCCAAAAGAAGTGTTGCAGTTCCTCCGGTGGAAATGAGTTGAATTCCCAATGAGTGGAGTTCTTTTGCGAGATCGACTATGCCTGTTTTATCTGAGACACTGAGTAATGCAGTTTTAATGATATGTGATTCGGGATTCATGCTGTGAATTGAGTATGATTGATATGAAAATTTACGAAATCCGATGCAAAGAATGGGGTCTTATGGTTTGCGTCGCAAACGAGCGCCATAGAATCCATCAAAGCCATCTTTTGCAGGACACCATCTTCTGCTTTCTTCAAGTGTCCAGTGTTGACCCTTTTCCGATGCAAGAAAATGTGCAATACGGTCTTCGCCTTCCGATGGGAGAATACTACATGATGCATAGACAAGATTTCCACCTGGTTTGACCATCGCACTATAGGATGCAAGCAATTGATCTTGAATTGCAATTAATTCATCTATTGCTGCATTTGTTTTTTTCATGAGTGTATCGGGATTTCTTTTCAAGACGCCTGTACCGCTACATGGTGCGTCAATCAACACGGCATCCGCGGATGATTTCAGTTTCTTGATTTCTTTGGATGATGATATCACCCTTGTTTCAATATTCCATGCACCTGCTCTGCGTGCTCTTCTTTTAAGTTCATCCAATTTATATTCATGAATGTCCATTGCAATCAATCTGCCTTTATTCTGCATCAATGCAGAAATATGCAATGTCTTACCACCTTCACCTGCGCATGCATCGATGATGCGTTGTCCAGGAAATGCTTGAAGCATTGGAGCAATCATTTGAGATGCAATGTCTTGCATTTCAAACATGCCATTTCGAAAAACATCAGTTGTAAACAATTTGTCGGAAGAAGCAATTTCAACTCCAGTATCATTAACCGGAATCACAATTGCTTTAATGTGGTGTTTTGATAGTGCATCAATCAAGACATCCCTTGTGCATTTGAGTGTATTTGTTCTAAGGAATACTCGTGGTTCAGCAATTTGCGACATCGCAATATCGTGCCATGTTTCATTTCCTATCTCTTTGGTGCAGCGTTCATTGAACCATTCAGGAAAAAAGGCAAAAATTCCTTGTTCTTCGATGATGGTTTCGCAATACTTGATGAGTGAATCAAGTTCTTCAGGTATATATCGAGTACGAAGGTCATCAGGTACTGTACCTCCTGCTAGAGTAAACCATAAGGATACATAATGCATGGGTTTTGGCTCTGCTTTCCACGGTGCAGTTCTCAGAATTTCCCATGTTCTGAGCATTGCATAACCTGTTTCAACAATCAATGATCGTTGTTCAGCCGAAAATGCTCCCGAGCGCAAGACATGTCTAATGGAAGTATCTGCCCTTTTTTCTTCTATGAGTATTCCATGAAGAATGTCTTTTAATGCTCTTAAGAGAATATGAATACCTTCTTCTTCAATGCGGGGCAAATGAAGTGGATTGCGCATTGCCATCAGTGCAACTCCGGGTTGAAAGAGCCTGCATCATTACTAGTCCATGGTGAGCCGGTAGCTCTTCCTGATAGAGTTAATGCAGCTGCTGCAAGCGATGGCAAAGCATCCGAGAATGCACATACATAAGCATCTGCTTTGATGCAATTATGGAGATATGGACTTCCAAGTAGAAATACAATGAGTTTTTTGTCTTTGGATAAGATATTTATTGCCTCCACCATTGCCGGATGTATTCCGATATGCCCTTTATATGATTGCGGTTTCATGAGTAAACCGAGAATAATGGTGTCCACTTCTTTGATATTCTCTGCCAGTTCAATTGCTTCATCATGCGAAATGTCTTTATTGATAAAACCAAAATCGCATTCTTGTTCAAGTGATTGAGCCATCACTCTAAATAAAGCAACAGCTTTATCTAATGTGGATTGCGATTCATCACCAAGCACTGCAAATGCAGCAAATGGTTTTGCATCGGAGATTGGCAACATTTTCTGAGGATCATATATTCTCAGTGCTTTTTTTGCAATGTCGAGAGCATACATTGCATGTTCTTCCATGACTTGGCTCGGCAATGGATGTTGCAATGCCGGCTTTGTTTCCAAACCACACCATGTTTTTTCAGCAAAGATGCGTTCAACATGTTCAATGAGTATGGCTCTGAATTCAGGATGTTCTTCAACATATTGTATCAATCCATCAAGCGCTTGAATGGCATTATCGGGAACAAGCGCAATTGTCGCTCCAGCTTGTAAGCATGCAATAGTTGCTTCCGCGGAGGAATATGTCTTGCTGATCGCATGCATGTCCAATGCATCTGTCACGATGATTCCATCATATCCCCATTCTTTTCTCAGGATGTCTTTCATCACAATCGCAGAAAGTGAAGCAGGAATGCCTGAATCATCAATGGCTGGAATTGCTAGATGTCCAATCATGATGGAGCGTACACCTGCATCAATGGCAATCTTAAATGGAATGAATTCTCTTTCTTGAAGTTGTTGCAGACTGCAGTCTATGAGAGGCAATGCAGAATGTGAATCGGTTGAAGTATCACCATGACCGGGAAAATGTTTTGCGCATGCCATTACCGATTGAGATTGAGTGCCTTCAATATAAGCTTGAATATGTGATTCAATGTGACTGGATGTTTCACCGAATGAACGGATATTGATGATTGGATTCTCAGGATTTGAATTGATATCACAAACGGGAGCAAAATTCCAATGAACACCAATGGTACGCGCTTCTTTTGCAATGAATGATGATGCCTTTTTAGTTGCTTCCGGATCTCCCGACATCATCTTCGCCATGGCATGTGGCATGTCTGTTCCGCCTTCGAGTCGCATTGGCAAACCATGTTCATAATCGGCGCTAAACAATAGAGGTATTTGTGCATGTTGCTGAAGTTCATGAAGAAGCAATGATGTTGCATCTGCTTCTCCTTGAAATACACAAAATCCACCAATTCCTCTTTGAATAAGTTGTGCGATTTCATGACGCAATGATTCTTGTTCGGCATATTCTCTTGGAACAAGTCGAGGCATGATACATTGAGCAGCCAATTGCTCATTGGACATGGTTTGTGGGTTTGGCAACATAGTATTCAAGTGAAATGAGTACAAAGATAACCAATTGCCGAAGGCGAGGGATTTAGGAATTGGCGATTATTTCTTTGGCGGCGAAATGACCCGATAAAATCACGAGAGGAATGCCACCGCCGGGATGCGCGCTTCCTCCACAATGATAGAGATTACGAATCTGGGGATCGATATTTTTGGGTCTAAGGAAAGCGCTGAACATTGAATTTGAGGAAGATCCATAGAGTGATCCACCTGTAGCATGAAATTCAGATGAAAAATCATCTGGATTAATAATTATTGGGTCAGCTGCCATATATGATTGCATGCCGGGTAAATAGCGTTCAATCATCGAAAGCACGGACTGAGTATATGATGTCGCCTTTTGTTGTGTCCATTCACCATGTGTAGATGTTGGAGGAGTATTCACAAGAACAAACCAATTCTCTTTTCCATCCTTTGATTGTGTTGAGTCTGTTTTACTTGATACGCTAATGTATACAGTCATTTCTTCAGGAGCAGTTGCATTCTTGAATATTGATGTGAATTCTTCTTGATATGCATCTGAGAATAGGACTGTATGATGTGCCATTGAAAATGGGTTTTCATGCATGGGAATAAGCATGACAAAACCGGATGTTGATAGGTCGGGTTTTTTGTACTCTTTCTTTTCAAGCAATGTATGTTGAGTATGAAATACATCTGCATTCGAAATAATATGATCAGCTTCAAGAAAATCTCCATCATTGGTTGTAATGCCAAGTACCTTTTTCCCATCGGTTTTGATGGATGTGACATCCTTATTGAACTGAAAAAGTACTCCCAATTCAATGCATCGCTTGTAAAAAGCTTCGGCAATCGAATAAATACCACCTTGTGGATACCAACCACCATATTCGAATTCAATAAATGGAATAACCATCAATGTTGCTGGAGCCATAAATGGTGAAGATCCATTGTATGTTGCAAATCGATCGAAGAGTTGAACAAGTTTTGGATTTGAAAACATTTTAGCATTGAATGCATGAAATGTTTGCGTGAATTTCAAAGAAGGAAGAGCTGGAAGCAATGAAAGATTCTTGCTTTTGAAGAATTCTTTGAATCCATCAAATGGATTGAATAAAAACACATCTTTTGTTGCATGATATACTTTCCCTGAATGAGCGAAATATCCATTCATTTCTTTCATGGATTGTTTTCCAAAGATTCTCTCTGTTTCATCATTGCGTTTATAAGGATTAGAATAACATTCATACTTCGTGCCATCCAGCCATCGATAATGACAGATTGGATCAATCGGAAGAAGTGTGAGATATGAATCCAGTTTGACGCCTGTTTGCTCAAAGGCATCCTTTAAGATGAAGGGCATAGTAATGAGAGAAGGACCTGCATCAAAAGTGCAATCTTCATACAAAACACGACGCATTTTGCCACCGGGTTCGGCGCGTTTTTCTACAATACTGACAGTATATCCTTTTGCCGCTAATTGCATTGCAGCATTCATGCCGCCAATTCCGGAACCAATCACAATGACATCAGTCTTCATCAATATCAATCCTTTTTCTTCTCGTCGCTTTCTTTTTGCTATTGATATGTTTTGTATGGAGTCGTACCTCTTTCGACAGTTTAGTTGGTGTTGTAGCCTTGCGTTCCTTTGGCTTTATAAGAGCTTTTTTGATTAATTGTTTTAGTTGTTTGATTGCCAATTCTTTGTTTTCATATTGACTTGCCCCGCTTTGTTCGGTGATAACAATCAAACCATCTTTATTGACTTTTGTTTCGGTACATGCTAATAATCTCAGTCGAGCTTCTGCTGGTAATTCATTGTGCGCATATACATTGTATATAAGTCTGACTTTAGTTTCGACTTTGTTGACATTCTGTCCACCCGGACCAGTTGAACGAGAAGTTTTGAATGTCAATATCTCCGCAGGTATACTATACTGATCATTGATGCGCAATAATCGTTCATTCATGATTTCCTTCCTCTTTGTTTGCGCTCTGTATGAATAAATCCAAAAATACAACCACAAATACCGCCCAGTATATGAGCAAATTGAGAAATGGTATCTGGTTTGAATGATGCTAGGAATTCTTTCCCAAGAAATAATGCAACGATGATAATGAAGGTCACTATGATTCCGGTAAATAATGCAGTTATTGTCATCATGATGAGCATAGTATTTGATCCATATTTTTCCTCGAGTAATGGACCAATCAATAAGATCAATGTTAAATTTCCGAATAGATGTTCCCATGATATATGACCAAGCACATGTGTGAACATTCGTACATAACTGAGAGGGTTGAATAGATCAGATGGCCATGCCGTGAACAATAATGTAGTTGTCATACCCCCGGTAAATGTAGACAGCATCATTACAGCAAATGCAATGAGTGAAAATGTCAGAATGACTGGTGCATTGTAGTGAATCTTCATGTCTTACGGATCTTCTATTTTTAGGATATTTCCTTTTTTATCTATGATTCCCCATGTTGCCAATTGATAGTTATAGCGTGGATTATCGATATCAATATCAGACTGTGTGGAATCCAAGTTCACACGCATTTTTCCATCCTGAAAAAAACCATAATCAAATCCGCAACATCCTTCATCAATTGCACCGAATGATCGTTGAATTGCTCGTTCACCTTTTGTATTGATAAACATGACGAGTCCTTTTATTCTTACTGCTGCGAGACCCTCACTAAACCGATGCGCTTGATCAAATGTGGGCGGAATTTCCCAATCGCCATTGTGATTGATATAGCCGAATCGATACTTGTCATGAGCCACACAAAGACCTTGATGAAATTCCGGAAAATAATAGGTTGCTGCTCCGCCGAGTGTGCCTTCGATGATGCGATCGAATACTTTTCTGCCATTTTTATCTATGAAGAGATAAAAAGAATTAGTCGAATCAATCACTGCACAAATACCTTCAGAAAATCTTGGTCGAGCACCTCCATCACCGCCATAAATCGGAGGAATGCGCACATTGCCCATTCTGTCGATAAATCCAATGAGATCATTCTTTTTGAAGGAATACATTCCTTCTCCTGCGAACCACAATTCAGGGTATGAATAAGAAAGTACAATAGTTCCTGTTGAATCGATGATGCCACATTGTTCATTTGAATCGCTGATGATTGCATATCCATCTTCGAATTCACTCGCATAATCAAATTGTTCAACAAATGCTTCTTCGCCTGATGGTAGCACATATACATAGTGTTCTCCATCAACAAGTTTTGGGGTTAGATCTTTTGATGGAAAACCTTTCTTTTGAAAACCACATGCAGAGAGCATCAGCATCATCAAGATCAATGCGCTTTGTACTTTCATTGTGTTTCCCTGACTATGTGAAGAATTGTGTGGGCAATTACAAAGGTATATTGCCATGTTTTTTCCAAGGATTATTGTCTTCCTTGGTTTCGAGAAGATTCAATGCGCGAATGAGTTTCTTGCGTGTCTCTGATGGTTTGATCACATCATCGATATATCCTCTTTCGGCTGCTGCATAAGGATTACAGAATTGTTCATTATATGCTGTTTCGAGTTCTGCTGCTTTTGCAACCTTATCCTCGGCTGCATCGATTTCTTTTTTGAATAAAATTTCGACGGCACCTTTGGCTCCCATTACAGCAATTTCTGCTGATGGCCATGCGATATTATAATCACCACGAATATGTTTTGAATTCATCACATCATAAGCACCGCCATAAGCTTTGCGTGTGATTACTGTGAGTTTCGGAACAGTAGCCTCACAGAATGCATAGAGTAATTTTGCGCCATGTCTGATAATACCTCGCCATTCTTGATCAGTACCGGGAAGAAATCCGGGAACATCTTCAAAGACAATAAGAGGAATATTAAAACAATCACAAAAGCGAACAAAGCGTGCACCTTTGATAGAGCTATTGATATCCAAAACACCCGCCATTGAGGCAGGTTGATTAGCGACGATGCCTATTGGGCGACCATCAAGCGTTGCAAATCCAACGACAATATTTTCTGCATAATCTGCATGGATTTCAAAAAATTGAGATTCATCAACAACTGTTTTGATTACATCTTTGATATCATACGGTTGATTTGGATTTGCTGGTATAATTGTATCGAGTCGAGTGCATTCTCTGTCTGATTGATCAATCGTTGGAATATGAGGCAAAGCAGAAGTATTGCTGGAAGGAAGATAGCGCATCAAATCTCGAACGCGATTCAGTGTGTCGAGTTCATCTTCGCATGCTACATGTGCCACGCCTGATTTTGATGCATGTGTTTCAGCTCCTCCAAGTTCTTCGAATGTTACTTCTTCATGTGTCACTGTTTTTACCACATTGGGTCCGGTGACAAACATATAGGAACTACCTTTCGACATAAACACAAAATCCGTGATTGCAGGTGAGTACACTGCGCCACCTGCGCAAGGACCAAGTATCACGCTGATTTGTGGAATCACTCCGCTTGCCATAGTATTGCGAAGAAAAATGTCTGCATATCCACCAAGTGAAACTACGCCTTCTTGAATACGCGCACCACCGGAATCATTTACACCAATGATTGGTGCGCCAATTTTCATGGCGAGATCCATCACTTTGCAAATCTTTTCTGCATGTGTTTCAGAAAGCGAACCACCAAAGACAGTGAAATCTTGAGAAAATACACACACTGTTCTGCCATGAATACGACCAGTTCCAGTGATGACACCATCGCCAAGTGGACGATTTTTTTCAAGTCCAAAATTTGTAGAACGATGTCTCACAAACATGTCCATCTCTTCAAATGAATCCGGATCTAGCAAAATGTCGAGTCGCTCTCTGGCAGTCAACTTTCCTTTTTTATGTCGATCCGCAATCTTTTGTTCGCCACCACCTAGCATGGCTTCTTTTCTCAGGGCTTCTAGTATTTGAAATTTGTCTGACATGTTCTGATTTCCATTATGATATTCAGGGGTGCAATATGCGAAATTCGGGGGAGACCCTCCAGAATTGTGATGACTCTGATATTCATGGCGTGATTTTTGTGGATATAAGTGCTCATTTCCTTGTGAAGTTCAATGAATAAAGTATATGAACAAGCGGTTCAGGAATTCCTTTCGGCATGTGAATTGCAGAAAGGTTATTCCCCGCATACCATTGAAACATATCGGTTTGCGCTGATGGAGTTTCTGGACTACTTTATTGCTGAATATGGCGTAAAACCAGAAATAAATGCCATAGAACCTGCAGATATTCGACCTTTTTTAGGATATCTGCATGATAAAGGATTATCGAAAAAGTCATTGCGGGTGAAAATCGCCGCAGTAAAATCATTCTTCAAATTCGCTTTTCGGCAATCGTGGATCGATCGCAATCCCGCAGCGATCGTCTCCACGCCGAAGGCGGAGAAGAAATTGCCATCATTTTTGCAGCCCGGTGAGATTGAATCATTGATGGATTCATTTGATGCATCATCACCTGGTGGAGCACGAAATATTGCCATTGCCGAATTATTATATAGTTCGGGATTGCGGGTTAGTGAGCTCATCCATCTTCCCATGCAAGATTTGGATATGCATGCCGGGACAGTGCGTGTGATGGGTAAAGGAAAAAAAGAAAGAATTGTGCCTATTGGACAAAAAGCAATCGAGGCATTGGAGACATATCTCGCATTGAGATCGAATTTGACGATGCTTGAAACATCCAAACCGGAAGGAAAGGTATTCTTGAGTGATAGAGGAAAAGTAATGAATCCCTCTGTTGTGTATAGAATCATTAGAAGAGCGATGAATCCGGTGACAGAATCTCCGCAGAAAAGTCCACATGTATTGCGTCATACATTTGCTACGCATTTATTGGACAATGGAGCAGATATTAGTTCGGTGAGTGAAATGCTTGGTCATAGTTCACTTTCCGCAACGCAAGTTTATACGCATGTGTCTGTCGATAGATTGAAGCAGGCATATCAAAAAGCTCATCCTAGAGCATAATAAGATAAGGTATACATGAAAATACATGAATTTGAACATGGACTAAAAGATCGCGTGGCGATTGTCACTGGAGCCGCTTTTGGAAATGGTAGTGCATTTTGCGAACGCCTTGCAGAAGAAGGTGCAATTGTTGTGATTGCAGATCTTGCAGATGCAAGTGAAACGGCCGAAAAGGTTCGTCAAGCAGGTGGCAGAGCATTAACCATACAAGCAGATTGCACAAAACCAGAAGATGTAAAACATCTGATAGATGCAACACTCAAAGAATTTGGTACCATCGATATTCTTGTCCATAATGTTGGAATGTATGATGAAGCTCCATTGGAGCTGATCACTCATGAACAGTGGACACGCATGATGGAAATCAATCTGACAAGTTTATTTCTTGTGACGCAAGCAGTAATGCCAACAATGAAGTCAAAGAATTTTGGTAGGATCATCACGCTTTCTTCCAATACTGTTTGGCTTGGCACACCATTCCTTGCACATTATGCAGCTGCAAAAATGGGAGTGATTGGATTCACAAGATCACTTGCATCTGAAATAGGTAAACATGGTATAACAATTAATGCAATCACGGTTGGTTTAACTGCAACACAAAGACCATCAGATGTACGATTGTCAAAAACTATTCTCGAACATATTCTTCCTGAACAAGCAGTTCATAGACCAGATGAACCGGAAGATATCGCAAATCTCGTTGCATTTCTTGCATTGCCTGCATCTGGAATCATTACGGGACAGACAATCAATGTTGATGGTGGAGCTGCAAGACATTGACATCACTGTTTAAAGAAATATCGAGTCTTGCCACCGAGCAAAGAAATCAACGCTCAAGCGATATTGATCTCATGAGTACAATAGAAATACTCGAACTGATCAATAGCGAAGATGCAATGGTGGCACATGCAATTACAAATGAACTCCCCTCGATTGAAAAAGCTGTTGATATCATCACTGAGCAATTCAAAAACGGTGGAAGACTATTCTATGTTGGTGCCGGAACAAGTGGAAGACTTGGAATTGTTGATGCATCGGAATGCCCGCCAACTTTTGGTACAAATCCAGAAATGGTTCAAGGCATCATCGCAGGTGGAGATCAGGCGATGTTCAAAGCTCAAGAAGGTGCCGAGGATTCAATTGAATATGGTGCACAAGCTCTGATTGACAATGCAGTGAATAGCAATGATGTGATTTGCGGAATCGCTGCCTCAGGTAGAACTCCATTTGTTCGAGGCGCATTGGATAAAGCAAAAGAATTGGGATGTCATACCGTATTGGTCACCACTAATTCACGCGAACAATTAAGCAAGCTTGGTGTAGATGCCGAAATCATTATTGCTCCAAATGTTGGACCAGAAGTGATTGCAGGTTCAACAAGAATGAAAAGTGGCACTGCGCAGAAAATGGTATTAAATATGCTCACAACAGCATCCATGATCAGACTTGGCAAAAGTTACGGAAATATCATGGTGGATTTACAATTGACAAATGCGAAATTGCGTGAGCGAGCAAAGCGCATCATCATGGAAATTGCCGATGTTGATTATGAGAAGGCAAGTGAAATTCTAGACTTGGCAAATGGACATGTCAAGACTGCACTTGTGATGCTTCTTGCCGATGTCGATGTAAAAACAGCTGGTGAACGCTTGCATAATGCCGATGGATTTATCAAACATGCCCTGTAAGGAAAGACTTGTGAAAAAGAAACAATTTGCACCAAATACACAACAATTACGCAAAGCATTGAAAGCGCATCGTTTGGAGCATCTTCATCAGAACACGAAGATTCTCTGCACGATGGGTCCGGCCATTGCTTCTCAAAATAAAATTATTGAATTGGTTTTGGCAGGTGCAAATGGCTTCCGACTCAATATGTCGCATGGTTCTCATGAAGTACATCTTCAAAACATTAAAATAATTCGCTCGGCAGAAAAAAAATTGGGTGTATTTCTACCAATCGTTGCCGATTTGCAAGGACCCAAAATTCGCGTTGCTGATCTGAAAGATCAAGTAATTGAATTGAAAGATGGCGAGAGCTTTACCATTGCAGACAGACAAAAAGCGAAAAAATCAAGTTTGCATATTCCTCCAAAATTCATTCCTGTTGAATATCCCGAAATAGCACATGATGTCAAGAAAGGAGATATCATGCTTTTCGATGATGGATTGATGAAAGTGATGGTTACTTCAGTGAAAGTACCTTTCGTTCATGTAACTGTATTGAATGGTGGAACGCTCAAATCTCGAAAAGGGATCAATCTTCCAAATGTGAAAGTTAGTCAACCATCAATGTCTGAAAAAGATAAAAAAGATGTCAAGTTTGCAGTAGAACATGGTGTTGATTATATCGCATTGTCATTTGTAAGAAAACCTGATGACATCCATCATATCAAAAAACATATTGCAAAACTTGGCGGTAAACAATGGGTGATTGCAAAAATTGAAAAACCTGAAGCTGTGGCAAATATTGATGCCATTGTTCAGGCATCAGATGTGATCATGGTTGCACGAGGTGATCTTGGTGTTGAAATTCCCGCAGCAGAAGTTCCTACCGTTCAGAAAAATATCATTGCAGTTTGCAATCGATATGCTCGACCCGTGATCACTGCTACGCAGATGCTTGAATCCATGATCAATAATCCAAGGCCAACGAGAGCAGAAGCAAGTGATGTTGCAAATGCCGTATTGGATGGAACTGATGTCGTGATGCTGTCTGCAGAAACAAGTGTTGGTGCTTATCCGGTTGAGACAGTAAGTTATATGCGTACGATTTGTAGTGAAGCTGAATCACATTGCAAACAAGATGACATGCGAATCAGAAGACAAACACTGGGATTACCAAGAAAAGAACATAATACGGATCTGATTGCAACTGCAGCTGCAACGATAGCTGAGCATGAAGATGTTGCCGGTATTTCAACTTTGAGTTTGTCCGGTGAGACTGCTTTGCTTATCTCCAATAGAAGACCAAATGCCCCCATCATAGCAATGACCGAATATGCAGAAATAGCTCGTCGAACAGGATTGTTTTGGGGAGTGACAGGTGTTCTGATAGGCAAAGTTGGTGGAACAGATTTTACGGTTGAACACATGAAGCAATTCTTGAAGAAAGAACAATTCTTCAAATCAGGTGAATCAGTTGTGATTACAATCGGTAGACCACTGGTTGCAAGATCCAGAACGAATATGCTAACGATAGAGCAAATTCCTTGAGCAGAACGATTTCACTGTATATGCTGATAGCAGTGTTTTGTCTTACTAGCTATGCTTCAGCGGATGATTCCTCCTTTCGTTTGCAGTCTACTCTTCGTATTGAAGGATATCTTCAAGGCGGGAATACGGAGAACAAAGAAAGACTACCTGAATATCTTGTTTCGAATACGCTCCTATCCAAACCAACCTTCAATCTACTTTCTGGTTCATTGAGCTTTGCAAAAAGTAAGTGGAAAGCAGAAATCTCCGGCATTATGGGAAGTTATGCTGATGCGAATCTTGCACATGAGAAGGGAATTCTCAAGCATATTGGTGCATTGTGGACATCCCATGATATAAGTGAGCATACTGAAATTCTAACTGGTATTTATCCATCTCATATCGGACTTGAATCTCCAACTGGATTTGATTGCATCAATCCATCACGCAGCATGGTAGCAGATAATTCTCCATATTATCAATCAGGAATTCGGATAAGGCATAGGATTGATAATCAAACATATACAGTCCATTTATTGAATGGTTGGCAACGAAGCACTATTGATTCAAATGGTATAGTACCTGCTATAGGTTATGATTTTTCTTCACAGCATGGATCTGTGAATTATACTATTAGTGGATTCATAGGAAATGTGTCGCATGATTCACTGGATGGACTCCGGATCTATCAACAATGTGGGGCGACATATCAGATTACAAATGAATTCCAGATTTCCGGAAGCATAGATATTGGTACACAAAACAAGAATGGGATTTCTACTTGGATGATTTCACCATTATTGATGGCGCAATGGAATATGAGTTCACATTGGAAGTTCAATGGAAGAATTGAATACTATCATGATCCTGATAAAATGATAGCGCAAGCAAAAAATGGACTTTCCGGATTGGGATATTCACTTGGAGTAGATTATCTCCCCTTTGAACAAGGTTTATTCCGACTAGAATACAGAACAATGAACGATATGAGAAATGGTGCATATCTTGAAAATGATGCTTCTTTCTTTGGATTACATGTTCAATGGTTCATTTCTGAATATTTGATTGGGGACCATTCGGTGAATCAGTAATGGCTTGTCTTAACTGATACAAAGTTGTATTATCTTTATTCAAGCGCTCTGAAATATTCAAATATGCATTTGCCTCCTTTAATCTTCCGGTCATCCACGCATATTGAGCAAGATTTAACACTTGATTTGCAGTAATCGAGGCTAATCCCTCATACAGATGATTCTTTTTTCCTTCAATGGAATGGATCAAAGGATCAAAATCTGCATTGAGTAATTGTAAAGGTAATTCAGGAAGTCCTGATGGGGGAGGAAGAAGAATCCGAAATGCCAATCCCTGCGGAACTTTTGCATAAGATTGAGCAAGATTTGGCTCGCTTTGCAAGACTTCCGTCGTAATGAAAACAGGACGTCCATTTGCAATTGAAGAATCTATCAGTGCATTAATGACATTGACATATCGACCTTGTAATATCTCCACAGAGTAGGGTACCTCAGATTCAAATTTTTGCAATTCATCAACAAAGGAATTCAATTGTTTGTCAATCCTATGCAAAAAAGGATATTGTCTTTTGATTTGAATGGGATACCAGGTTCTTCTCAATAATTCCTTTTCAAGCATGATGATATCGGGTCGATATCCCTCCACAATCTGTTTATATAAAAATCCTGAACAGAGATAATCCCATTGTGAAGAAATAATCACGGAATGTTTGGGAAGTGGATCTATCATCAATGAAATATAGGAAGAAACAGATCGGTCATCATGTTTGTCATTTTCTGTATAATTCAATCCAAGATTAATGAATGGAAGAAAGAGTAAAACATAGTGATACTGCATTCTATTTTTGAGCAAGCCATATAAACCAAAAGCAATGAAGAGAAATATCCCTATGAATCCAGAAATAAAATATGTTTCGATATCATGTATTCCATAATTCAATGCATATACAAGATTACCAAAGATGAGCAATATGCCAAAGATGCAGAGGCTTCTATTGACTTTCCAGGAATGATACAATCCAAATAGGGTTGGTATGAGTAATATCCATGCTGTCATGTCAATGAGCGATGACCAATATGTTGGAAGATTCTCTTTTGCAGTGCCCGCATTGAACATCCATACTTGATATTGTTTGCCAAATGCATGATAGGAGAAGGCATCCCAACTTCTGTGAACTTCACCCCAATTCACAATTGGACCTTGTGCACTTCGAATTGGTAAGTATATCCAAAAGAGAAGTCCACCAATAAATAGAGGTATCAATGTCAATATGCCACGCATTGCATCATTGGTGAATCGAAATTTCCCTGTTTTCCAGTCAAGAAAATATCCTACAATCATAGCCGGTGCAAGGAGAATAGTAGTGCCATGATTTGTGAAAGATATTCCAAGTATGAATGCCCACATCAACATATAATTGGACATTCCACCATGTTTCATTGCTTTGATAAACAAGTAGATGGTTACCATGAACAGTAATAGTTGCAAGGAATACACTTCCAAAGTTGTTGCTTGCGACCAAATGGTTGAACCAAAAGCAAATGTTAAGGCGGTACTACTTGAAATGATTCCTTTATACTCTAATTCGAGATTTGTAAAATGTAAAACTTCATCTAGTAAAAGTGAGAATATGCTTATCGATAATGATGTTGTGATTACGGCAAACAGATTTAAGTCAACTACTGTTGAAAATGGAGAAAGCAAACTCCACACATGAGCCAAGATTGTATAGAGTGGATAGCCTGTAGGATGCGCTATACCAAGAGTATGAGCAACTGTTGCAAGTTCGCCTGAATCAGTAAATCCAAGATCAGGCATCATAGTGAGTAGATATACGCAGCTTGTGAGAACAAAGAGTAGGATTGCTCTCAAGATTGGCGAACGGAAAAAAACATTCATCATTTTATTGTTGTAATCTTGTATATAATGTTCTTGTCATGACTGCCATATGCACATCATGCACTCTGATGATAGAACAGTGCTTCTGTAGTAATAGTGCATGAAGAAGATGCGTTGGTATATCTCGATCTGCAGGATGTGTAATATTGAGTGATGTTCCAATGAATGATTTTCGAGATATTCCAAGTACTATAGGATAACCAATCTCATGAAATTCATGGAGTGATCTTAATAATTCCCAATTATGCTCCATTGTTTTTCCGAAACCAATGCCAATATCGACAATGAGTTTTTCTGCACCATGTTGCAGTGCCAATGCGCATCGATTCATCAAATGTAACTTGACTTCTTCTACGACATTATCATATTGTGGATTATTCTGCATGGTTGCAGATATTCCTTTTCGATGCATGATAATAAGCGGAACATTATGTTGTGCCGCAATCTGTGCGAGTTCGGGTCCTGCATCCAAACCGGATACATCATTGATGATTGTTGCACCTGCTTTGATTGCGGCTTCAGCCACTTCTGGTTTTGTTGTGTCAATTGAGATTGTGCAATCAGGGTATATTGACTTTACTCCTGCAATCACCGGAATAGTCCGATTGATTTCTTCGTCTATCGAAATGATCTCTGCTCCAGGTCTTGTGCTTTCTCCGCCAATATCAATGATGTCTGCACCTTGTTCAATCAATGTGCAAGCATGCTTAATTGCTGATTGATGTTCTGCATAGAGTCCTCCATCTGAAAAGGAGTCTGGTGTGACATTCACAATACCCATGATAGATGGAAACTGACTCATTCTTTTATATCCGATATAAACCAAGAATCATTTGCTTTGAGTAGGGTAAATGTACATGTATTCAAATAATTGAATGAACATGTTATAGAATGTTTGCTGGCAGACAATGTATCTGTTTGTGAATATGCAATATCTTTCTTTTGAATTGCATATCCCAGCTTTTCCAATGTGGCAAATTGCTCATAGCGCTCTTTGGCTTTCATCTGTTTGCCATTTGGATGTATGAGCAATTCAGATGCCCCGATAATATTCCCACTATCAAGTTCCGCTTTTAGTAAGTACACTGTACCAATAGATGTTTCTTGTGTAGGATTGACGAGTCCCGAGGAACCTGTTCCAATTCGAACAAGCTCGCAGGATGAACAACAAATAAGAAAGCAAATGAATATGTATTTCATAAATCAAAAAATGACAAAGTATGTTCTACAGCTGATTGTAATGCAATTGTTGGTTCTGTAAATGGATGAGTGCATCCAAATATATGCCCTGTAGCCGGAATGGTTTGAAGTTGAACAATCTCAGATTCAGCTTCTAACTTTTTGGCTTCTTTCAAGTTCACTGTCATGTCTTGCTCAGCATGAATGATAAATGTTCTGGCATATAATGTTCGAATTGATCGAATCAACGAATACTGTTCACCATGAAATTCCAGGTCTTCCATATATGTGTAATTCATCATAATGGGCATGCCTTCTGCAGTTTCATCCACCTGAAATATACCGTTTTCTTTCCATGTATGTTTTTGTCTTTCAGAGAATCGACCAAATCGAGAAATCGGGTTCCATAAACATATTTTTTCAATGGACGGATTCTTCTCAGCGGTCAGAATGGCAATGCCTGCGCCTCTGGAATGGCCAATGAGATAGATCTTATTATTCCAATAGGGTGAAAGCATTGAATATAAGCTGCTTGTTGAATCATAGAGTGCATCGATGATGCATTGTGTATCCAACAGTTCTTCGCTAATTGTATTCCTTGCAAAATCTTCGGGTTTATCTATGAAGAGTGATTGAGCGGAATACCCATTTAATGACATGTTCCATGTGATGGTGATGGCACCATGTTCTGCAAGTGTCTCTGCTATATATGGAAAAAATCCCCAATTCTTTGAACCTCGAAAACCATGTAGTATGAGTATTATTGGACTTTTTCCTTGTTGCTGCATTCGAATGTCCCCATGAATCACAGCATTATGTGTATTGATTAGTTCAAATGCTGTACATATCATGGAGCAATCAGTAGAATCTCGCGTTGAACATACTGTTTGCTTTGCATTTCCAAAATATATGTGCCGGCAGGCAATGTATGTGGAATAGTATACAACTGTACATCTTTACCACCAATTAATTGATGTTCATGAAGAAGTGCTCCCTCCAAAGAGTATAGTTTGATCAGTCCGGTGGTAGATTCATCAGTTGATGAAGAATAAGCGATAACAATATGCTCTTGAATTGGGTGAGGTGGCATGACATTCATCAAGAGCAATGAAGTGAGTTTGAATCCTGTTAAATCATTAGCACAAATTCTTGTCACTGTCAAAGACCCATTGATGGAATCTATGGTGATTGTTCTATTTGTTACGGGTTGAATATTAGAGAACATAATAGGTGCTTTGCGATGTCGTGTAACCAAAGCTCTGCCATGAATGCGTGAAATAATTCCTCCCTTCAACGGTATTTGCTCAACAGGAATAGTCCATGAAATCAATGAATCAATCTTTGATATAGAAGCTTTGGGTTCAGTCGAAAGAATGCTAAACAATGTTCCATCCAATTTGACATCATATGATAAACGTTGAAGTCTTGCCATGCTAACATCGCCATCTAATCTGCAATAGATGGTTAATGTATCACCATGCGTCACATAATAATCCTCGGTCTTGAGAGTAGCTGTATATGCTTCATTTGGAATGCTCATTTTGATTGGTACAGAACGTTCAATATCACAATCACGATGAGCAATTACATTCAATGTATCTATTGGATTGGTTCCTTCAGTTAATGCTTTTGCTTTTACGAACACATGCATTGTGTCATTTATATTCAATAAGCTCGGAAGCAATCTTGAATATGATATACCATATTCCGGTAATTTCTGCATGAGTTTTATGGAATCAAGCATAATGGTAAATGAAGATGTATTCTTGATAATGACAGGAATCATTGATGAATCATCGCGATAGATACTTCCTAGATCAATTCGAGTTGGCATCACAGAAATACTAATTGTATCTATGATTCCGGAACATTGAATTGCAATTCTTCGATTACATGTCAAATCAGTGATGAAGATGGAATCTTTCCAAGTACCAATATTGGCAAGAGATGGTTTAAAAGTGATTGGCAATGAGATAGTGCCATTTTCGGGTATCGTTAAAAGTGAATCTTGCAAGACAAGTGATTTGCTATTTGATACGACATTGCATATACCGGCTTTGAGTCCGCTATTAGTGATGGTTGTTATAATATTCGTATCAGCAGAACATGGTTCTTTCAAGCCAAGATCAACTATTGCAGGGCTGACAGAAATATCTGGAGCTGCATATGATCCATTTACTTGTATGCTGATATTTTTTCCAATGATTTTACCTGAGGTCGAAGTGATATCCAAAGCATATTGATACTGTCCTTGTTTTATTGGAGAAAAACGAACAATGATTGGTATGGAATCACTCGGCTTTAAAACCGCTGGAAGAATTGTACCGATGGAATGTGAAAATGCATTTGATGCTGATGTACTATTGATTGAAAGCAATGTATCATTCAACATTCCTGGATTGCTTATCATGATTGTATCGAACATTGCACTGGTATCACATTGCATCGCAAATTCGATGAGAGTATCACTCATTACAAGTCGAGCCTGACGAACAGCGATGCGTATTGGGATACAAATGGATGTTGGACATTCCTTTGTTGCATCTACACATAGAGTATCTATCAACACTGTATCAGTCAGTGTTGGAGTTACTGTTACAGATACTTCTCCGGATTGCCCTGGATTGATGATTGATGGATTTGGGAGTAGTCTTGCAAGTTTTATTTGTTGATTGTTTCTTAATGTCATGCGTCGTATATCTGCCAGAGCCGTGCCAATCGAGAAGAGATCCCAACGAAGTGTCGTTATACTTCCT
Source organism: Bacteroidota bacterium (assembly GCA_009919265.1). GTDB lineage: Bacteria > Bacteroidota > Ignavibacteria > Kapaibacteriales > UBA961 > UBA961. The sequence continues at coordinate 19,863 of RGCF01000031.1, forward strand.
TGATCTACTGTTCCTGTCAATATAGAATCTGCAAAAGCAATGATTGTTGATATTGCTTCTGCTTCGATGATGATTGGTATGGTGTCTTTGCATGGTCCACTAATCACAAGCAATGTATCTTTATATCTTCCGGTTTTTCCTGTTCTTGTTTCAATGGTGGCAGATAATGGCGTGCTAAAGCTAACAGGAAATGTCTTTGGAGAAATAACAGTTGAGGTTCCTGTTTTTGAAATGATACCATGAATCTGAGTTGAACCTGTTCCATTCACTTGGAATGTCGCAGAACACATCCCTTTATCGCCAACACAATGTTTACCTGCCCATAAGGAATCATTTAGGGGACCAGCTACTGCATAGCCTCTTTTTCCAGTCAGATTTACAATGCGAGGCGATACTCTATTCAACATTGTGTCTGAATGAAAAATCAATAGTCTTGAAAGCGCATCAGGAGCTAAAGGCAATCTTTTCTTCAATCGTATTGTGACTCTGATTTGTCTACCAAGTGCAATGGTAATTGGAAGTGTTTGAGGTAAAACAGAAAATGCAGTACTATCTCCACCAGAAATTGCAAAACCATCAATGACTAATGGGGCATTACCAACATTTGAAATTGTGATTGTAGTATCTTTTTCAGGATTACAATTGGCAAGAATGATAAGATTTTCAGGCGATGCAATTCGAGGTGATGTACCAAAACTCTTCATTGTGATTGTCTTATCACACATTCCGAATTTAAACATGAATCGTTGCGAAGTGGAACCTGTATCTTTCATGATGATACGATATCGAAGAAGAGCTGAGTCTCGAGCTGCAATGCGAAGTGGCAATGCAGTATTCCACAGAACTGTGTGTCCGGGTGGAAGATCCATTGGATTGATAGCAGACAAAGTAATATCAACATCGGAGCGATTGTGTATCATGAATGAAGAATCACTTGTCGTTCCAACTTCTTTTGATCCAATATTGATTGTATCTCTTATTCCCGTATTCATTGTGATATCAGATGCTGTACCTTGAAGTGGAATTGCAAATGATTCCAATGGATTGATCATGCTGATGCCAATGGTGGCATTACGAATTCCGGATGCGGTTGGACGAAACGTGACATGAACAAGTCGTTCTTCACATTGACCCAATGGAAATGTTGAAAATGGAATTGAAAAATCACTTGCTGCAGGACCATTCACTGTCATTGAAACAATTGTCGATTCAAAAGAAAAGTTTCTGATGATGATTGAATCATGTTGTAGTGAATTCACGCAGGTATTTTCAAATGTGAGACCATTTCTTGGAATCACTTCATGAAAACCGGGTATCATTTTGTAAATACCTTCACCAACAACCCAGCCCGATGTGTCTGAGAACATTCGTATATCATCCAATGACCCCGTTGTTCCGCAATTCCGATATTCCCATGTGAGTCCTGCATTCGATGTATAATACACCGAGCGATCATACCCGCATGCCCATCCGGTTGTAGATGATGTTAGATAGGTGCCAAACAAGTTGTCTGGTGCAGCAACACGATTCCAGCTTTGTCCCTTATTTGTGGTAAAACACATTCCACCACCACCACCTCCTCCTTGACAAGCCATTCCACTCCACGGAACAAGAAAACTATTGCCAAGCCATGCGATTTCTTCTTGCCATGCATTGAAGGAATTTGATCGAGAGAATACACTCCATGTTTGACCTGCATTTGTTGATTGCCAAATCACCCCGCTACTAGACGCATAACCGGTATCACTTGCTTGATCTAATAACAAATCACACATTCCGCTTTGAGGTTCAGAACCCTGAAAGAGTGTCCAATTTGTTCCACCATCTGTTGTTCTATAAAATAATTGAGGACCACCACAACCACCACCAACAACCAAACCAAGATTTTGATCTTTGAAATAACATCCCCATAAAGAGCCTTGAGCATTCGTTGGTGTAATATCAAACCAAGATGCCCCACCATCTATGGATTTCCATATACCTTGTGGTCCGGAAGTAAATCCAATTTGTGAACTAACAAAATGTATGCTTTCCAACATGGGATTTTGTGCAAGAGTGACTTTGACACCTGTCCAGGTATTTCCTCCATCTGTTGTTCTGACTACAGAAGAATTGAAACCACATGCCCAACCCAATTGTGTATTTCCGGGAAGAAAGAAAATGTCAAGCCAATAATTATTCGCATATCCTGCAGGAAGGTTTACCTTATTCCAATACTGTGCACTTCCTTCGGCAAAACAGCCGAAGAATAATCCAATATAAATGACGATATGGAATATGTATTTCAAGATATGATTCCTTTCTTTAAAGACATTTTTTGTCTGATTTTTGTCACAGCTATAACAATCAGGAGCTGAACCCCTGTCACAGTTGCCATAGCACCGGCAATTGACCCATTAACCATGTCTGCTACACTATATCCGATGATTGCCGCAGCTATTCCAAAGAGGGAAGCAGCAATCATGACATGATGTAATTGTTTCAAAAAAAGAAATGCAGTAGCAGGAGGAACAATGAATAAAGCAACTACCAAAATTGCTCCAACAGAATCAAATGCCGCAACAGTAATAAATGAAACACATGCCATCAATACATAATGCCATAATGTAGTGTTGATACCCAAAGATTCGGCATGCTCAGCATCAAAAGATGATGCAAGAAATTGACGATAACCCACAGTGAACATAATGACAGTGAAGAGTAATACTCCTGCCATCATCAGGACTGCATATGGAATGTCAACTCCAAGAATGGAAATCATATCCAAAGGTACATAAGCAATTTCACCATAAAGCACGCAATCCGGATCAATATCTACATTTCCGGCAAAAGCCGTAATCATGATGATGCCTATTGCAAAAAGCATCGTGAATGTGATGCCAATCGATGCATCGGCCTGTAATTTTCCTTTTCTTTGGAGAAATTCAATGATGAATGTAGTTAGCAAACCAATGGAAGCGGCACCAATAAGTACCGGCAATCCTGTTCTTGAACCCGTTATTAAAAATGCCGCGACAATGCCTGGAAGTATTGCATGTGAAATGGCATCACTTATCATGGAAGTATTACGAACTATCAGAAAAGACCCCGCCAATGCACAAGCAATGGCTGTGAGGCACCCCGTAACTATGATCCACATGACTTCCAAGGCAAATCCTGAATATTGTGTTGCAAGATACTGAAAAATGATCGTTCTTCGGGGGAAAAGCATGGAAGTTTCGGGGAGTTTTTAGGGACAACAAAAAATGATGCATTTTTGCATATCATTTATTGCGTGGAATATGATGAAAGAACTGCTGAATTATATCGCCGGAGAATGGCAAAAACCGATCAGTGATATGTGGCTTGACAATGCTGAACCTGCCACAGGAAAGGTCTATTCTCGATTACCCGATTCAACCAATGAAGATGTTGACATGGCAGTAGAAGCTGCAAAAAAGGCATTTCCGATGTGGTCATCAAAGTCAGTGGAAGAGCGTTCAAGAATATTGTTGGCTATAGCTCATGAAATGAAATCATCATTCGATGCATTGGCAGAAGCTGAATCCCGTGATCAGGGAAAGCCACTTCAACTGAGTAAAGTGATGGACATACCAAGGGCAATTCAAAACATAGAGTTTTTTGCAACTGAAATACTGCATTTTGCCTCTGAGTCACATGCAGCAAAAGGTGTTGTGAACTATACTGCGCATTCTCCCATTGGAATTGTTGGTTGCATCTCGCCATGGAATTTACCTTTGTATCTCTTTACTTGGAAAATTGCTCCCGCTCTTGCAATGGGAAATTGCGTCATTGCCAAACCTTCAGAACTTACACCATTGACTGCTACTATGTTTGCGGAACTATGCATGAAGGCAGGCCTTCCTCCAGGAGTACTTAATATCGTACATGGCAGCGGGAAGCAAACAGGTGCTGCAATAGTTGACCATCCGGAGATAAAGGCGATTTCATTCACAGGAGGCACCGTTACTGGTGAACATATTGCATCGGTTGCTGCTCCTACTTTCAAAAAATTATCACTTGAACTTGGTGGAAAAAACCCATCAATCATATTTGACGATTGCGATTTTGAAGAAGCAGTTCACCAAGCAGTGAGATCTGCTTTTACCAATCAAGGTGAAATATGTTTATGTGGATCAAGAATATTGATTGAGAATTCAATCTATGATCAATTTCGAGATGCATTCGTCAACAAAGTAAAGCAATTAACAGTCGGTGATCCATTTGAAGATGGAATCAATGTCGGTGCATTGGTATCGAAATCACATTGGGAAAAAGTACTCTCTTATATTCAACTTGCAAAAGAGGAAGGTGGCACAATTCTTTGCGGTGGAAATTCTGTGTCTCCAAAAGGGAGATGCGAGCAAGGTTGGTTTATAGAGCCAACAGTCATTGAAGGTTTGGATAATGCATGCAGAACAAATCAGGAAGAGATTTTTGGACCGGTTGTGACATTACAACGATTTTCTTCTGAAGAAGAGGCAATTGCATTGGCAAATGGAACAAGGTATGGATTGGCTGCTAATGTATGGACTCAACACTTGGCAAAAGCACATCGCATGGCACATGCTCTAGATTTTGGTATTGTATGGATTAATTGCTGGCTTCTGAGAGATTTACGCACTCCATTCGGAGGAATGAAAGATTCAGGTGTTGGAAGAGAAGGAGGATTTGAAGTATTGCGCTTTTTCAGTGAAACGAAAAATGTTTGCGTAAAATTTTGATTATTGCGTTCTGACGCTGAATAATAACCATGTTGAGAAACCGAGTGTCAATACATAAAGCATGGGTTTGACAAGAGAATCAAGTGCATTCCAACTTGAACTAGGAATAGAGCCAATGCAAAATGTATAGGATGGTTGCTGTAATTGATATACTTCATCAATACGAATTGTATCGGATAGGGTGATATTGGGAATAGAGACTATACGAGATTTAGATGGCTCGTCAATTCTAATTGTGGCAGACATACCACAAGTTCTCACAAACACTTCATCATCTTCGGTAGGGAAATATGCAGTTCTCATTTCAGTTGGTGTGATTGTAATGGAAGCATCTGCTGAGGAGGTCCATTGTATTGTGGTAAAACGACTCATCAATTCATTCTGCAAAAATTCTTTTTCATCATTTCCACCTATGACATGCAGTGCATATTTCTGTAATGAAAGTTCTTTCTGAAGTGAGGTTGAGATTGTCGAAACAATGCTACTAAAACGCATTGCATTCGAAGATGATAAGCGAGCAAATGTCATGCAAGACATGCTGAAGATGAGTACTAGTGAAATGAACCCTGCTCCAAGTCTCTTCATGAAAATCACCCTTTATTTGAAGGTAATTGCTGCTTCAGCATTCTAATGTCTTGGATGAGCGCCTCTTCATGTTCAAATAAGGATGGTCGTAATCGAATGGGTCTTCTTCTTCCAAAAACTCCAATTTTAATTGCACTCAATGTATTCATACGGAATTGTTTGTCTTTCACCAGAATGATTGATCGTATGTCATGTACATAAAATGTTCGGCTTCGATATCTATTCTGGAATGTGATGGAATCATTTTCCATGATAATCACTCTTCTTGCATGATGATTGATGATTAAGGAAAGAGATGAAATCAAGACAAAAAATGCAAGCAGAATAACAATTGGATCTGTCAATGTAATGGAAAGAGTGCGTTCCTCAATTGTTCCCTTGAGCACAGCATATATCATCAATGCTGCACCATACATTGCGAGAGATTTCCAATAAAAATCTACTTTATATCGATATGCACGATTCAATGTAGTCTCCATGCTGAATCTCCGATCTCAATCATTCTTTGTTGAATACGTAAGTATGAAGGCATATTCCAATGCCAATTCCTTTAAATAATCGAATCGTCCCGATGCACCAAAATGCCCGGCTGTAAATTTTGTATACAGCAAAATAGTGGAATTTCCTGTGTTATGATCACGCAATTTGGCAATCCACTTTGCCGGCTCCCAATAGGAAACTCTTTGATCATGATATCCGGCTATGGCTAGAATATGAGGATAATCCTGATTGGTTATATTATCATATGGTGAATAAGAAAGCATATACTCAAAATCTTCACGAATAGTTGGATTGCCCCACTCTTCATATTCAGCAACGGTCAATGGTAATGATGCATCAAGCATGGTATTCATCAAGTCGACAAATGGAACGCTGGCAATGATCGTATGAAAGAGATCGGGACGCATATTTGCAATTGCTCCCATGAGGAGTCCACCAGCACTACCACCCTGAACTGCTAAATGCTCTTTTGAAGTATACTTCTCCGCAATCAAATGTTCTGCACATGCTATGAAATCTTTGAATGTGTTGATTTTCTTTTGAAGCTTTCCATCCAAATACCATTGCTCACCCATATCTGATCCACCACGAATATGTGCACGGGCACAAACGAATCCTCTATTCAGCAAGCTTACAAGTGAAGATGAAAATGCAGTTGGCATGGAAAAGCCATAAGATCCATATCCAACCATAAAAGCCGGAGCACTACCATCTTGGGGAATATCTTTTTTTCTGATAATCGTGAGTGGAATCTTTGCTCCATCATCAGCCTTGGCAAAATGACGCTCTACGATATAATCCTCCGGTTGAAATCCGCCGGGAATTTCATCTTGTTTGATTTTTACCAGTCTTCGAGTTTCCAAATCATAATCAAATACAGTAGGTGGACAAATTGGCGAACTATAATAGAATCGAAATACCATTGCATCATTCATTGGATTTCGTGCAGGGGTGATGTCATAAACTGGATCAGGGAAAGACATCAAATGATCTTCACCGGAAAAAGAATGGATATGGACTTGTTCCAAACCATTGCTTCGTTCACCGATTACCAATCTGTCGGAATATGTTATAATCCATTCAAGTTTT
>RGCF01000301.1 GCA_009919265.1 Bacteroidota bacterium
TTCTTGGCTAGATTGTCAAATGCCGTGAACAATTCATTCAATGAATGAACCAACTCTGCGGGCTTAATGCTCTCTGCTATTTGCGTGAATCCAACAATATCCGAGAAAAATATACTCACAGATTGCGTTTCCTCCGCAATCGTCTTTTCTCCTGCTATGATTCTCTCAGCAATTGTGGATGGAAGAACATCCTGCAAGATTCGTGACTGCTCACGCAATATGATAAGCTCTTGCTTTCGTTGATATTCTTCTTGCATCACTTTTCTGTTAAACTCAGTCAATTCTGCCTGCTTCAATACTTCCAATGTATTTATTTCCGCAGAGAGCGCATGAAATTGTCGCTGATATTCAAATGCTATTTTCCAATCTTCCAGATCCGCTGAAATCAGTGATAAATATTCCAAACACAGTAATTGCTCACCCTTCAATCCATTTGTTTGTGCATGCTCCAATGATATTGTTAAATCATTGATGGACTCTCGCAAGGAATCATGATCCTGCTTCATCTGACTACGAATAATCGCCGTATGTGACATGAATTGATTATAGCGATATTCATCATCATTTTTTTTCGATAATTCCAGTCCCTTCAGCGCATATTCCATCGCTTTGTCAAATTGATTAATCCGTGAATATAATACCGACATATTGAGACAAAATGTAGACTCATCAACATAATTACCGGGATTGCGATAATCCGAATATGCCTTATTGTAAAATATCAGTGCCTGATCATATTGCTTTGTCTCCAAATAGAGATTGCCAATATTTACCATCAAAGAATAAAAATGATCTCTATTCCCCAATTCTTCATATAATGTGATTGCAGATTCATAATAAAACAATGCACGATCATAATCTTTGAGCGTTAAGAATACATTCCCCAAATTGGTTTGCACCGTTGCAATACCCGTCTTTCTATTCAATAAGCGATTAAGCTCAAGCGCTCGTTCATAATACTCAATGGCCTTTTGATTGTCTGCTAGTCGTCTGTAAAGATTACCAATATTGCTGAGTACAGCTGCTAAACCAGGTTTATTATTGTCCTTCTCATAACAGTCAATCGCTTTATGATACAAGGCAAATGATTGATCGAATTCTGATAATACAAATTTCAACATCCCGATAAAGACATATGCATTTCCAATGATGGTTGCATGCTGTTCTTCATTGAGAATGGATAATGCACGCTCATATTCTTGTTCAGACAATTCATATTGTCCATTCATTTTGTAAATGGCCGCCTTCGAAAAATAGGTGATCGCCAAATTGTTGACCGACTGCTCTTTGTTAAAGATATCAATCGCTAAATTGACATTGATCTCCGCTTCCAAAAATTTCTTTTGCGGTATGAGCTGCTGTGCCATTGCCAAATGTATTTTTCCCTTAGTCAATGATGAGAGTTCATCACCATTTGAATGCAAGAGTGTTTCCAATTGCTTTGCAATCTTCGATGCCTTTAACATATTGGATTGTCTATTGCATGTCTCATAGTATAGCAGGAGCAAGGTGCATATGTGAGGTGCAGGCACTTTCCCTTGAAGAGATTCAATGGAATCTTCCAAATATTGCTCAGCTTGTTCATGCTGAAATTGCTTGAGCATTGCTTTGGCTGTTTCTTCGATGTGTGAAAGCATTTCTGCCATATCAAAAGCCCTTGATTATAATTGTGCCATTATGTTCCCTTCTTCCATTCATCATACATGGAACGCAATAATTGCACATCTTCCCATGCGGGTTTTTTCCAATTGGGATTGCGCAATAATGCAGCGGGATGATAGGTTGCAAGAAGTGAAACGCCATGATAATTCATGACCTTGCCACGAATATCCTGCATTTGATGATTTTTCTTGAAGAGTGTATTAACGGCGGTCAAACCAAGCGCTAGAATGAATGCCGGTTTGATGAGTTCGATTTGTTTTTGAAGATAAGGTTCGCATTGCGCGATTTCGTCTTTTTCGGGTCTTCTGTTTTCGGGTGGACGACATTTGATGATATTTGCGATATAGACTTCATCACGAGAAAATTCTATCGCTTCGAGAATCTTGGTGAGTAATTTTCCTGCAGCACCAACAAATGGCAAACCTTGTGCATCTTCATCTGCGCCGGGCGCTTCTCCGATGATCATGATATCGGCATTGGGATTGCCAGATCCAAATACAAAAGAATTTCGCGTGCTCCCCAATCGACATTCCATGCATGTATGAATGGCATCATGCAAAATCGGCAATGTCTGTGAATCGTTCCATGTAGGATTGATGCTCATGATGCTTTCCTTTTGTTCTCGCAGTATTGCAGGTGTGTGAACGACATTCGATGTTGACTCAATAAACATATTCGGACCCAATATTTCTTTTTGCTGAGCCAAATATCGAGCAAGAATGTCATTCTCCTGTTTCATGAGCTATACCAATAATGTCAATGTAATTTGATTCCTTCTTCAAGCAATTCATTGACTTTCCCCATCGATTCCGCTTCTGCATAAAATCGTATGAGTGGCTCCGTGCCGGATGCTCTGATAAGTAGCCAACCATTGTCCACAAAAAACTTGAACCCATCTCTTGTATTTGATCCAGTGACGGAATATCTTCCAATTTTTGTCGGACCTTTCGCACAAGCGGCAAGAATTGCCTTCTTCTGCTGGGGAGTCACATGCACATCTTTGCGCATATATCTATGTGGTCCAAATTCTTCATCCAATTCATCACATAATTCACGCAATGTTTTTTTACGCATCGCCATCATTTCAATGAGCAATAATCCATTGAAGATTCCATCGCGTTCGGGGATATGCAACATTGTGCCGAGTCCGCCGGACTCTTCCCCGCCCACAATAATTTTTTCTTCATTCATGAATTTTGCCACATATTTAAAACCAACAGGCGTTTCATGCAAAGGAATGGAATGTTTTGCGCAATATTTTTCAATCATCGAAGTAACGGAAACTGTTTTCACGACAGCACCGCGTTTCTTCTTGATCTCCCAAACATATTTGAGAAGCAACATGAATAACTTCTGCGAATCAACAAAGTTGCCTTCATTGTCTGCCGCGCCAAGTCTATCGGCATCACCATCGGTCGCAATACCAATATCATATTTCCCCGTTTTCATATGCTCAAGAAATTCATGAAGATTATGCGGAATGGGTTCCGGATGTTTCACTTCACCAAAAGTGGGATTCACTTCGGCATGCAATTCTGTGACATTGCTTAACACTTTCGGAAGAATATTTTGTCCTGCACCATACATCGCATCGAGCAGCACAGAATAACCCGAATCATTAATCAAATCAAGATCAATTTTCTTTCTGATATAGCGCAAATAGGATTCTTGCGCATCGAAGGGGCGAATCATGCGATCAAGAATATATTCATCCAATGTTTTGGCAGGAGCTTTAGGAAGTTTATTTCCCAATTTTTCCAATTCCTTTTCAATCTCGGCGATTTCTTCGGGATATGCCGGACCACCAAAGCGACCCTTCACTTTGAATCCGCTATAGATTGGAGGATTATGACTTGCAGTGAT
>RGCF01000302.1 GCA_009919265.1 Bacteroidota bacterium
TATCTTATTTTTTTCTAAAAAATCTGAATTACATGAATCCTTATAGCTTCCAATCCAAATATTCCTTGTTATCCTTGACATCTATTATCTTCACTTTTTTTATTCTACGCTTAAAACATTCTTACTTAATAATGGTATAAGAATGGCCAAGGTTTCAGCTATTGGTATTGACTTGGGGACTACTTACTCTTGTGTGGGAGTTTGGCAGAATGATCGTGTAGAGATCATTGCAAATGATCAGGGGAACCGTACTACGCCATCCTATGTGGCTTTTACGGCTGATGAGCGCCTGATTGGAGACGCTGCAAAGTCACAGGCTGCTGCAAATCCCCAAAATACAGTATTTGATGCTAAACGATTGATTGGACGTAAGTTCACAGATGCATCCGTAAAGTCTGATATGGTTCACTGGCCTTTTACAGTGAAGCCTGGGACTGCAGAGAAGCCCCTAATTGAGGTGACTTTTAACGGTGAGACAAAGACGTTTTCAGCCGAGGAGATTTCTGCCATGGTTCTCCAGAAGATGAAGGCGACTGCAGAGGCCTATCTAGGAACTAAGGTCACAGATGCAGTTATCACAGTTCCTGCGTATTTCAATGACTCTCAGAGACAGGCGACGAAGGACGCTGGTCTTATCGCTGGCCTCAATGTTCTCCGTATTATCAATGAGCCTACCGCGGCTGCTTTAGCCTATGGTTTAGATAAGAAGACTGGAGGTGAGAAGAATGTGCTGATATTTGACTGTGGTGGTATTTAATTCTGCTTCCACAATAATATGCTGTGTGAATTGCTGGAAACCCCTTAAGTTCATATTACCACAACGTGGTGGCCCTATGGGTTGCGAGCGTGAAGGTTTGAAAAAATATGAAATTGGGCAATCAGCAGCCAAGTCCGTAAGGAAAGGTTCAACGACTAGGTTTATAACCCACGAGTGCACAGGCATGACAAAATTGATAGCCAATCTTAAAGGTTCCACACTAATAGATAGTATGGAAGTGGACCTGCATTTTAAAACAATAGAAAGTATCCGGGAAAAAACTAATAATAAAGAAATTGCTTTAACTTCATGCTCCATAGAACAACTTGTTGCTAAATATTCAAACACAAAAGAGCCAATTGCCAAGATGGTAATTAACAAAAAACCTATATCAAGAAATAACTCATACCTTGTAAAATTTGTATGCCCAACCTGTAATACAACTCGAGAAATCACTCTCAATTTATTTATGAGACGTGTATCAAAAAATACAACAAGATGCTTCTGTTGTATGAATGAAGATACTGAGAAATGTGAAAAACAGAGTGGGTTTATGAAACAAAATATGAGTAAAATCTTAGAAGGTGAATATGTTAAGCCTGCGAAAGTAAGCCATAAAACAATATCTGAGCATTTAGGCTTTTCCAAAGCGGAATGGGAAAAGGAAGATATTGAATTTATAAATAACTATAATTTCATTCATTTGTCTTTAGAGGAATTTTCAAACATTCTTCCTAAAATCAAGGGTGTAGGTAATAGTAAACTTGTAAATTTAGAAGGATGGTCTTACTTTCCTAATTATAGAGTGTTCAACCAAACAAGATATACCCCAATGCTAGTGAATTTAACTACGAATGTAGTTGAGAAACCACAATATGTCACATTTGATTGTGAAAACTGTAGTAACTCATTCACACATCGTGACCTTGAAATTGTTAAAAATAAACTTAAGATATTCTGTCAAGGGTGTACTTTAACAAACCGAACATTCAGACTTAGAACCCATATTACAAAAAATGGTTCTAAGATCTTATGGCAAAGTATTCCTGAAAGAAGATTTATTGAATGGTGTGATGAACATTCTATTGAAATAAAGAATGGTCCTACCATACAATATATGTTTCAAGAAAAGACGCATGCATATCGTGTCGATTTTGAACTTCCTACCTTCAAGATGCTTATTGAGATAAAAGATAACCACTGCTGGCATAAGCAACAGTTAGCAAGTGGTAAATTTGGAGCAAAAGAAACAGCAGCAATAGAATGGTGTAAAGATAAAGATTACACTTTTACAGTAGTTTTCCCGAAAACTCTTCAAGAATTGAAAGATTTGCTATTAAAGTCATGTAAGATATAGTCTGAACTTATGGGAAACCATAAGAAGTAAGGATAAAGAGCCTTACGATAACAGTGCAGGGAACGCACGATTTATCCGTTTTAACACTAGACGATGGTATCTTCGAGGTCAAGGCGACGGCTGGAGATACTCATCTTGGCGGAGAAGATTTTGATAATGCTGTAGTTGATTACTGCGTCGCTGAATTTAAGAAAAAGACAAAACTAGATATTTCCTCAAATGCAAAGGCTCTAAGACGTCTTCGCACTGCATGTGAGCGTGCTAAGCGCACTCTTTCTAGTGCTACCCAGGCTCAGATTGAAGTAGACAGTCTAGCAGAGGGTAATGATTTCTCCACTACTTTGACACGTGCAAAATTCGAGAGCCTATGCGAGCCTTTCTTCAGACGCTGTATCGGGCCTCTCGATGGTCTCTTGAAGGACGCAAAGATGTCAAAGGAGCAGATCCACGAAATCGTCATGGTTGGTGGATCTTCTCGTATCCCTAAAATTCGTGAGCTCCTAAGCTCTTATTTTGGTGGCAAGAAGCTCAATGACTCGGTGAACCCCGATGAGGCTGTTGCGTTTGGCGCAGCCGTTCAGGCTCATATCTTGACGGCACCCAAGGGAACTCAGGACTCTACTTCAGATATTCTTCTCATGGACGTTGCGCCTCTATCCGTTGGACTTGAGACGGCAGGTGGTGTGATGACCAAGATTATCACGCGTAACACTGCTATTCCTACAAAGAAGACACAGACCTTCTCTACTTATGCAGATAACCAACCTGGTGTTCTCATCCAGGTGTTTGAGGGTGAGCGCGCCTTAACAAAGGACAATAACTGTCTAGGTAAGTTTCAATTGGACGGTATTCCTCCTATGCCTCGTGGAGTTCCTCAAATCGAAGTGTCCTTTGACGTGGATGCAAATGGTATCCTAAATGTTTCTGCTTCTGAGAAATCTACAGGAAAGTCTCAGAAGATTACCATTACCAATGACAAGGGTCGTCTATCCAAGGACGACATTGAACGCATGGTAAAGGAGGCGTCTTCTTTTGAGGCAGAGGATAAGCTATATATGGAGAAGGTAGAGGCTAAAAATGGGCTCGAGTCATATGTCTACAATGTGCGCAATTCTTTGAATGATGAGAAGACCAGGGAGAAGCTTGGTGCTTCTGAGTGTGACACTTATCTGGAGAAGACTAAGACTTACCTAGATTGGCTAGATGCAAATCAGTCTGCCTCTAAGGAGGAGTATGAGGAGCAGAAGAAGGCCTCAGAAGCTGACTTCCAGCCTTTCTTCATGAAGCTTTACGCAAGTGAAGGTGATGCCTCAGGTACAAAGGATGCAACATCTGAGGATCTTCCTTCAGGACCTGGTCCTAAGATTGAGGAGGTAGATTAGACTTTTTAAAAAAA